>JAYUVI010000001.1:0-3447 GCA_043754135.1 Bdellovibrionales bacterium
AGCCATGTGCTGATCGTATCAAGTTCATAGTTTTTACTCGTATCGAGAGACCGCACATAACCCAAAGCGTCCCCCTGAGGGATAAGGCTAATGGTATCCGTTGTATTTTTACCCGATAATAAATATCTCACCATCCAGTGGCCATAAAGTTCATGCACGGCAACCGATTTTAAGGCCTCTGGAGATAAAACAATTTTTGGCTGTTGCTCGACATCTTGAAGTTGCGCTGTGGTGTCGGTATCTGTATTTTTATCTGTGGCCTTTAGCTCAGAAGTTCGCTCCCAACCTTCGGTAAAAGACTTTCCGTCTGTTGATTTGCGACGTATGTTGATCACTTCATGGTTGTCTGCATACCACTGAATTTTATTATTTATCAGCTTGGCTTCTATTTTTTCGACGCCCAGCTGATCAAAAGCAATACCCGCAATCGGTTGAGTTATGAGCAAATCAATGGCTTGTTTCACTTTACGCATCCCCAGCCGAACCGTTGTCACTCGTTTTGTAATCTGCTCAATAATCTGGGGTTCAATAGTAACTTCCATATTATAGAAGCTGTTTAATTCTTTAACTACAGCCTGAATCGCAATGTTGACTTCTTTTTTACCGACCGAAGCGACTGTGTCTGCATCTAGTGGACCATTTAAAAATGATTTACCGAGTCTCGCCATTTTCGGCGCATCTATACCAATTTTTTGAAAATAGGCCGCAATATCTTCATCTGTAGTGTTTTCTAAAACAAGGTTCACAAGTTTTTCGGCTTCAGGAGAATCGTCGATACCAAAGAAAAGCTCTTGCATAGCGTTGCCAGTCACTAAAATAACAAAACCTGAAGCATCTTCTTCTTTGCTGCCAAACCGAATCGTGCCTTCGTCGAACATATCATAAAGTTTATTTAATACATTTATTCGTTCGGCAATTTCAGACGACGTTAAGCCGTAAAAGCTAAGAAGCTCGTCAAATACAATGACCCCACCGCCTGCCGTTTTACGAGCTTTAAACCAACGCTCAAACTCAGTCTCTTCCCAAGAGCCGACAAAACCCGTATCACTTCGAAAATAGTTATTGAGATCACCCCAGCGCTGTACTCCAGAGATTTTAAATGCTGCATTTCGTGAGCTAAAAAGAACGTCAGCTAATGCATAACCAAATTCTGTTTTGCCATTGCCAGAGGTACCAATCTGCGACATCACGATGCGCTTACCCCAGTTTAGCGTTTTCTCTTTGAGAGATCGGTGCAACCACGAAATTTGCGCCTCTTGACCCTTAATATGTTTAGCCATCAAGATCGGAAAGTTTTTGATTCGCTCACGCATATCTACACTATTAAACCAGGGGTTTTGATCCGACGGCATTGTCACACCTAAAGAAATTTCTTTAGGTTTCTCATTTTCGACAAAAACAACAAGTTTTAAACCCGTCACCTCTTTATTACCGACCTTAACAGTCTCGGTGCCTAATTTAACCTCGATGATTTTACCTTTTTCTGAGAAAAAATCAGTTAACTTCGAAAATAGATTGTCATTTAATCGTGAATCTACCCAAGAGTAACCACTGTCAAAACGCATTTTGTCTAAGGCAATAAGTTCGATTAAATCATCTTTCGACATCTTAATATCAATGCCGTACTCGAGCTTTACCTTGTCTCTAAAAATTTCAAATTTTACAAGAGCCGAATGGATCAACTCTTCTTGATCCGGCAACAACACATAATCGATACTAAGTCGACGTTTTAATTTTAATGAGTTTTCTCGGGCTAAAGCCGTATCCTGAACTTGACTCGAATTTTTAGCAACTTTTGCCACAAAACTTTCGAAAATCTTCTCGACTATATCATCACGCACTTTGGTGATGCTCTTACCGTTCACTACCACTTGATTTAAAATCGATTTTTTTCTTGTTTCTAAATCTTGCCAAGTCATCTGACGGCCACGCCCCTCGTTCGCGACCAGATATTCTTGACCAACGTTTGTCTCGAGATAAAATAGAAAACGCTCCATGCGAAATTGCTGCGCCAAACCGTCAGTAAATTTTTTGCTCGTGATCAAGTCTGCTAACCAATTAAATACATCTTGGTGTGCGAAATCCGCTTCACGTATAACAATGACGCCACCCTTCGGATTGTCTCGAATGTATTTTGTTAGAATTGAGCGTTGCTCCTCTGAACCTACTGTACCCGTAGGTGAGCCGATTATTTTATTTAGCCCAAGGCCTCCGTCGCTATAATCACCGCCATTTAAAACAAGCGGTGCGGTATCGAAAAATATTTCAGATAAAAGATCAGTAAAAAAACTTTTACCAGCCCCAGGTGGGCCCGCTAAAATAGAAGCAGTTAACTTCTCAGGATTTAGATTTGAAAAATACCGATATAGAATTTCTTTCTGCGAATACTTAAACCCTTCATTACCAACATACTTTTCTTCAAGTTTTGCCCACAGGTTTTCAAAATCCTCGCGAAACGATTGATCACCAGGGATCAGCTTGATATTTGCGTGATACTTTAAATAAGCGCGAATGTCGTTCGGCTCGAGCACGAACTGTATATTCCGCCCCGGTGCTATATGGGTCTCAAGGCTTCTTAACTTCGCAATAATTGCGCCTTCTAAAAGTTCTTTTATCCCGGTCGGATTACCTGCATGAGGTTGTTCAAGATGAGCGTAATTCGCCGCCATTTGGTAAGCATCGTCGCTGATTTTTTGAAAAGATATGCCGTTTCTTGAATGACGCTCTCGCCACTCCGGCACGTATGCCGATTCAATTGCCGCAATCGACTCTGCTTTACTGAATTCAGGCACATTTACCTCAACCCACCTTCGCGAAAATGCCGAGTCCGCCAAAAATGATCTCGACTCTTGCGACGTCGTGGCCCAAACCAAATGCACCAACGATTCAGTCCCCAGAGATAAAGTTAAAAAAGATTTTAATGCGTTTTTCGTTATACTCGTTGCCACGTGAGCTTCATCAAAAAATAAAATGATGCGCCGATTTAGTTTTTGCGCTAAAATTTTTGCTGCTTTCACGCGATTTTTAATAACCGTTGGGTCACTTGCGTTCGTGATATCTGTTATGGTCATTTCTAAAACGTAAGGCATCTGCTCACCTGGAAAAGGCAATTCACCCCGAATCCAAGCTTCGACCACCATTTTCATCAAAGTCGTTTTACCAACCCCAGCCTTGCCCGTAAGTAATACATGGCCTTTGTCCCCACGCATAAGAGCCTGAATCAGTTTTTCTAACTCAACGTCACGACCTTTGAACTTTTTTTCTGACGGGCTCTTTCTTTGAACGTAAATGTAATCATCTGTTATGGGTTTTTCGAGTCCCCCAGACAAAACATCATACGCTTGGTCTGCATTGTCATCGGCCGACTCTGCAAGAAGTTCTGTCAAAGTTTTAGGCCCCTTCACATCTTTCATTTGTTCGACAATTTGTGTATTTAAGCTCGGCAAT
>JAYUVI010000002.1:0-2644 GCA_043754135.1 Bdellovibrionales bacterium
TCTAAACCATTACTGAAAAAGAAAGAAAGGTTCGGCGCGAAGTCATCGACTTTGAGACCGCGCGATCGATAGTACTCAACAAAAGTAAAAGCATTCGAAAGTGTAAACGCAAGTTGTGAAATCGGGTTCGCACCCGCTTCAGCAATATGGTAACCCGAAATCGAAACTGAATAGAAATTGCGCACATTATTTTGAATAAAATATTGCTGAATATCGCCCATCATTTTTAGCGCGAAATCGATCGAAAATATGCAAGTGTTCTGACCTTGATCTTCTTTCAAAATATCGGCCTGCACCGTACCTCGCACAGTCGCCAAAGTTTGCGCCTCAAGAGTGGTGCGTTCTTCAGCAGTGAGAGTGCGTTTCAATTCGGCTTCTTTTATCTCCACCTGTTGATCAATCGCCGTGTTCATAAAAAAAGCGAGAATCATCGGCGCTGGCCCATTGATAGTCATCGATACCGAAGTCTTTGGGTCACAAAGATTAAAACCCGCGTAAAGACGTTTCATATCGTCGAGAGTTGAAATGCTCACGCCGCTCTCGCCCACTTTGCCGTAAATGTCGGGGCTAAGATCAGGGTCATGACCATAAAGTGACACACTGTCAAACGCGGTGGAAAGACGCTTCACTGGCAGGTTTTTTGAAAGAAAATGAAAACGCTTATTGGTGCGCTCGGCCGGCCCCTCGCCAGCGAACATGCGAATGGGGTCTTCTTCAGTGCGCTTCAGTTGAAACACACCCGCCGTGTAGGGGAATTCCCCCGGCACATTCTCGAGGGAGAGAAAACGATAGCGATCGCCCCAGTCGGTTAGCTTTGGTACCGTCACTTTGGGCAAATCAAGACCACTTAAAGTTTTTTTAGTGAGCGGCTGGCGAATCTCCTTACCACGTACAAAATAGCTTAGATCTTTTTGTGCGTAGCGCTCCTGTAGTTTTTCGAATTGTGCAAAACTTCGCCACTCTTCATCAGTAAATTGTGATTTAAGTTCGGTTTCTTTTTTCTGCAGTTCACCAATTGCTGCCGCAGTAGCTGACGAAATACTGCCGATCGCCCCGACTGTGGCGCCTAAAATCTCACTCGCTTTATGAAGTGCAGAGAGAGTAGAAGCCGTTTGAGCTTTCTCCTCCACCGTTTTCTTATATTGCCTAATAGTCGCCACGATTTCAGCTAGATAATTTTGGCGGTCAACTGGTACTACGGTCTGCTTTTGTGTGCCGGCTAGCGAAGCGCGATCAGCCAGGGCCGCGGTCCACATCGTCCCGCTAACGCCAGCGCCCAGCGACGCGCCACCTTTTGTAGTTAAAAACTTTTCTTGCAGCTTTTCGATCACGCCGAAGAAAAGATCGTTCACTCCGCTGTCGTTAAAGTTTGAAGCCTGAGTGAGGTAAACTGGCACGGGGCCCTCATGGTGAAACAGTTTGCGCGCTCGTTTGTATTGTTTGATCACATCGCGATGAGCGTCGTCAGCGCCGCGGCGATCGGCTTTATTAATTGAAATCAAATCTGCAAAATCAATCATGTCTATTTTTTCGAGCTGCGATGGCGCGCCAAATTCAGAAGTCATCACATACAAACTGATATCGCAGACATCGAGAATCGCCGAACTACCCTGCCCAATGCCCGATGTCTCGGCAATTAAAAGGTCAAAATCAAAAGGCTTCAACGTCGCGAGCACGTCAGGTAGTGCGAGAGAAATTTCTTTACCTGAACCGCGCGAAGCCATTGAACGCATAAACACCCGCGGGCGCGAGGTTGAATTCATGCGAATGCGGTCGCCAAGTAAACCGCCACCCGTGCGTTGCTTAGACGGGTCCACACACACAACGCCGATTTTAATTTCGGGTATCACGTTAAGAAATCGCTGAATCAATTCATCGACGAGACTCGATTTACCGGCGCCGCCAGTGCCAGTCACACCCAGAACAAGTGGCGCACCACTCGCAATCCCGGCAGCTGTACCCGCGCCCGAGCCGCGCACAAACTGTTTCATGTGCTCGCGACAATGGCTCAAAGCCGCTTCTTGGCGATTTTCCACGGCAGATAAAAGCAAACCCAAATTACGGTGCGGGATCGGGTTATCTTTAAAAAGTTTCGGCGTTTTCGCGCCTTCGCTTTTCGGCAATTTCGTGGCGACTTCAACAATATCGTAATCGCATTCGCGGATAATCATCTCGACCATCCCCTCAAGACCTAATCGACGGCCGTCATCGGGGTGGAAAATCTGGGTGATGCCGTACAGTTCGAGCTCACGCTTTTCTTCGTGAATAATAACTCCACCGCCACCGCCGAAAATTTTCACGTACGGAGCCCCCGCTTCGTTCAGCAAATCGCGCATGAACTTGAAGTACTCCATGTGGCCACCCTGATACGAACTGATGGCAATCCCTTGCGCCCCTTCTTGGAGTGCCGTGGTCACGACATCTTGTACGGAGCGATTGTGACCGAGGTGAATGACCTCAGCCGACATATCTTGCAAAATTCTTCGCATAATATTGATGCTGGCATCGTGCCCATCAAAGAGCGACGCCGCCGTAACTATGCGAATGGAATTGGTCGGCTTATACATAATAAAATTCTATTAACATATACATATACTTAACGCACTCCTTAAAGGTGCCAGGTTCTTTTTCCACACTTTGGTGT
>JAYUVI010000003.1:0-2045 GCA_043754135.1 Bdellovibrionales bacterium
CTTTGTACCCGGCTCGCATCATCTCGCGGGCGGCCCACGCAGAAATTTTAAGAACCGCTGGACCGCTCAAACCCCAGTGTGTGATTAAAAGCGGACCACTCTCATGAAACGGTTTCTCATTTTCGACAAAAAGTTTCACGTCGGCGTTGAGAAAACTTAAACCCGCTAAATCGGTGAGCAAAAAATCAGAAATTTTAAAACTAAAAAGCGACGGCGCGAGATCGGTGATCGTGTGCCCCAAATCTTTAGCCAAACGATAACCATGTTGTGAACTGCCGGTTGCGATCATGACCACGTCGGCATCGAGCGCTTCTTTCTCGTTAATATCGACAACAAAACCACCGCCATCACGGCGGCGAACCGCCTTCACACTATGGTTCATACACACCGGGATCTTCAATTTCTCGGCAAGCTTTAGAAAACACTGAATCACCGTTTCAGAAGTATTTGTGTCGGGGAACATCCTCCCGTCGTCTTCAGCGACAAGCTGCACACCGTGATTGAGAAACCAAATCGCGGTGTCGCGTGCTTGAAATCGCTGCATAGTAGAAAGCAATTCTTTCGCACCCCGCGGGTAATTTTCTACAAAGCGAGGCACTTCGAATAAGTTATGAGTCACATTGCAGCGACCACCACCTGAAATGCGCACTTTTTTTAAAACCTGATCTGAGGCTTCAAGGATGCGAATGTCGACAGACGTTTGGGTATCGCGCGCCCGCTCAGCCGCATTGATCGCGGCAAAAAAACCGGCAGCCCCGCCACCGACAATGATTATTCTACGCACGGGCAGCCACGAGAGCTGTGATTAAGTGTTTCATATGGTCCTGTTCTCTATGATTCTATTAGTGCAGAGTGTACACTGAAATAGCGAATGGTAATATTGAAGAATAAGGAGCGCTCCCAAAAAATGCGAAGGCTTATGATCATTTTATTTTTAGGTTTAACATCGCTGCACCTCAATGCCGACCGTGTAGCGGTTAAACCTAAACCCAAAATGACAGAAGCCGAGCATAAAGCCTACGCCTTAAAAATTCGTCAAGAATCAAACTTCAGGCGGGCCGAACAAAAAAAGCGACGGGCCGAGATGGCGAAATTTAATCGCTTCGATTGTTTTTCTTTAACTACTACGGCCACAGGCCACTGCTTGGACTGCACCTGCATCACGCCTCAACAACTGCAATCAGCCACTATTACTAAGAACGATGAAGAGGGCCAGATCATGGTGATGGCCGACGGGCGCCAAATTGAACAAACACTGATCACGACTTTACCGGATGGCAAAAGCTATATGATCAGTGATTTTGGTAGCACACTCTCAAGCTATCTTTTACAAATGGATATGGACATCGAAAGCGGCCAGCAACCTGTTCACACTGCCGTTCCTGATGAAGCTTACGAATCTGTTCTATTGAAACTGCGCGATCTTAATGTTTTGCCTAAAGACACTTCGAGCAGTCTTTGTAACGTCATGGCGTCGGTGGCTTCTCCTCTAGACGTGGACTTTTGCGCTGATGGCCGTGCTGAATGCGATCAAACTACAGACTTTGAAGAGGTCGACACCTCCGACTTAGGCTTGCGCCGTCTGCAAATTTATTCTCGAGTCACCGGCCGCGGGAGCGACCAGCTCACCTGTGACTCGAAAAATCTAACTGACTATTTGGCTGAAAAAAAAGCTGAAGCTATAAAGACTCTCGACACCAACATGATTGGTGCTGACACCGAAAAACTAAATAAAATTACACAGGCACGGGCCGATGTTGAAAAGAGTTACGCTAGACTCATGCGGCGGCTGTCTGGGTATTCTGTAGACAGCGAACGGCAACCAGTAAAAAACCCTAAACCGGGTCGTGCAGAAACTGACCTTGGTTCATTAAATGTGACCTTCGTTCGCCGCAGTGAATGCGCCACAAGCGTAATGCAAAACTCGCTCGTCGAGTCGCTCAACAGGTTTCAAAAATACCCCACCCGCAAATTGAGAGTTGATCTGTATGATATATCGGGCTGTCAGTTCGAAATCCAATTCTCCGACCCAGGCACCAGTCAGG
>JAYUVI010000004.1:0-5787 GCA_043754135.1 Bdellovibrionales bacterium
AACTCCAAAAGGTATACAGCTTGAAATTTATGGCCCACTTCACGAAAAGGCCAGTGTGATTGACCCGCTTATAGACACTGTGCTTTTAGGCCCATTTCGTGATTCCTTTTTTCAATTTCAAGGTCGTGCGACTAATTTGGCCTTGAAAGACCTGGACGGTGATAAAATTTACGAAATAATCGCGCCTGTTTACTCGAAAAATTTATCACCTCAGCTTTTTATGTTTCATTACAATGTAACTCTCAAGAAATTCGAAACCCATAAGGATTGATGCTCAGTGTCTATGTTGTGTCGAAGAAGGGCTTCGTGTTACCCCTATTTAATGAAAGCAAAATATTTACACACAGTTTTACAAATCCTCGCAGTTTCGGTCCTCTGCCTTATGTTTATTACGGCCTGTTCTGGTGGTCGCGATACTGCCGAAAAAAACAGAATTTGTGCAGCCAAATACGACCCTTTAGATGTGGGTGCTGACAAAAACTACAGCGAAAAGGCTTCGCTTAAGCCAGGGGAAACATTCCAAGCCGCCGCTAATGAGTATGTTTATGAGGGCGTTGAACTTTATTATTACAATGTCGAGCGCGGCATCCGTTTACACTTACGAGAGTACACAGATAATAAAGGTAAATTACAAAAAGCCATTGTTTGTGCCAGCGGCGATGGTATCACCGCGAAAATGGAACCTTTAATTGATTCAATTGAATTTGTATCAGATATCAAGGCTACAGATGGACAGCCTGTTAAGATTAAAACACGGCACTTTGAATTTGATTTACAAGCGCGAGAGAAAGGCGAACGCTGGCTCGAGTTTAGCGTCACTACCCCTGACGGTGACTACTCTTCTGCTCGGCCGGTAGAGAATGTTTTCTTTCCCGCTCAATATGATAAAGCTGAGCAGTTTTTTATGGTGGCAAAAAAGCGGCCAAAGCTGCACGAATCTCTAACTCGTTGGAGCGTGACGGACCGTCGCAATAGAGACGGCGACAAACAATTGCTGATAGTTCGCGCGCTTGTGCAGCTCAAACATTAGAATTTCGGTATTTCTAATTCTTTTTATTGCGCCAAGATTTACCTTCGCGCATGGTTCGATCTAATTGAAATTTGCGGACTGCATTTTCGTGGTCTTTGTAGCTGACCGAAAAAACATGAGTCCCATCATTACGACTGACAAAATATAGATATTCTGAATCAACCGGATTAACGGCCGCCCACAAAGCATCCCGCCCAGGGTTTGAAATAGGTCCCACAGGCAAGGCCGCAACCGTATATGTGTTGTAAGGTGTCGGCCGCAAAATATCACTTTTAGTAATATTGGCTTTAAGAGCACTCGTCTCGACTAAAATACCGTAGAGGATCGTGGGGTCAGATTGCAGACGCATTCTTTTCTTCAAACGATTGTGAAAAACTGAAGAGATCATAGACCGCTCTTCGGCGGCTCCCGTTTCTTTTTCGATCACGCTCGCCAGTACGACTTGCTCACGCGCACTCATTTGAATTTTAGCGTTTTCATTTACCTGTGCCAGATTCGTGTTAAAGAACTCCACCATTTGCCTTAGAAGGGTTTCGGCTTTTGTATACTTCGTCAGCGTATAGGTTTCGGGGAACAAATAACCCTCCAGCGATGTAGCTTCAAACCCCAGAAGTGCCTTCACCACAGCGGGGTCAGTGGCCATTTTAAAAAACTCATCCCCAAATCCAGCCCACATTGTATTTAGCTGTGCGCGTATTTCATAAATATTGTGACCTTCTGGTATTGTGGTGGGGTACGTGATGCTTTGCCCTGATGTGATCGTTTCGAGAACTTGGCGGGGTCGCATGTCTGTGGCAAGACGATACTCACCCATACGCACATGCGCACTGGGGTACATAAATTTCGCCAAAAGGCGAAATTTAAGAGTGTCGGTAATGACTCCACGTTCTGCTAGTTCGCTGGCCACAGAATTAAACGAGCGTCCGCTGGGCACATCGACAATGACTTCATTGTGTTCGCTGTGCGCCGGGGAAGATAAAAAAGCGATGCCCTGCAAGGAGATGTAAACTCCTGCGGCTCCGATTAAAGCAAATAAAATCGCGATTAGTTTTTTCATTTAAAACTGTAATTTACGCCGGGTAAAATTTTAGTTTTGTCGAGTTGGCCCAAATCTTCAAGGCTCGCGACCGGCACCGCACAATATTGTATGGCAAAGTGCCCTGAGGCGCGATCATTACCTGATTTTCCTATACCACCAAAAGGCATACGCGAGCTGGCGCCATTGGTTGTACGATTCCAATTCACCAAACCCACTTTAGCTTCAAGCCAAACCTTCTCATAAAGCGCACGATCTTTTGTGAAGATGGCCGTTACTAATCCAAAACCACCCGAATTCACAATTTCTAAAGCGGCTTCGATTTCGTCTACAGTATAAACCGCCACGTTAGGACCAAAAATTTCATTTTTTTGGTACATGGAATCTTTATTAAATTGCGACACCAAATAGATGGAAGGCGTGACATAGTGGCCTGGCCGATCAAGTTCTAAACTTTTGCCACGCATCAAACACTCAGCCCCTTCACGCTTAGCGATCTCTTGAAAACGCTGGTATTTTTCAACAGCGTCTTGGCTGATGAGCGGTCCCATGAAAGGGTTATCCTCCCAATAACCAATAGAGAGTTTTTTTGCAGTTTCATGAAAATTTTCAATAAAGCGATCGCGAATACTTCGGTGCAAAATGACTTTGCTTGTACAAGAACAACGCTGACCTGTTGTCATGTAAGCACCGACAATAGTTTCGTAAACCGCTTTTTCCAAGTCGGCATCTGACCATACAATTGACGAATTTTTGCCGCCCATTTCGAGCGCGAGGATTTTCCAGTAATGATCAAGCGTGTCTTGCTTAATCTTTAAACCTACTTCATAAGAGCCAGTAAATAAAATACCATCTACATTTTCATTTTGAGCCAGACGACGGCCGATTTCGCCGCGACCTTGCACTAAATTAAAAACTCCTGGTGGGAATCCCGCTTGATGAAAAAACTCGGCATATAGTTGACCCACAGCCGGTGTCTTATCTGACGGTTTAAATACCACCGTATTCCCCGCCAGTAGTGAAGGGATAATATGGCCATTAGGTAAATGCGCGGGAAAGTTAAACGGACCTACCACCGCCATCACTCCACGTGGTCGAAAGCGTATTGAGCCATCAATACCCGGCAAAGCCGCTGACACTTTTTCGTCGGCAATAAGTTTAAGTGAGTGCTCCACCGTAACATCAATCTTACTCACAAGTGCCGCAGCTTCGGTTTTGCTCTCCCACAACGGCTTACCCATTTCACGTGAAATCAAGCGCGCCATTTCTTCAGAACGATCTTGAAAAACTTTTTTAAGTTTCAGCAAAATTTCTTTGCGTTGATTGAGCGAAGTGGACTTCCAGATTTGAAAAGCTTTTTGCGCAGCCTGTGTAGCTTCATTCACGTGCGAATAAGGGCTCTCAACTTTAATCACGAGTTCTTTAAGATCGGCGGGAGAAAAAATTTCCCAAGCTTCGTCGCCGCTATCACTCTTGCGCCAAGCACCGTTGATATAGTTACCTAAAAATCGAATAGGTTCGAGCTTAGCCATGTTTTTTTCCTCGCTTCTGAGTAGGCACGACGGGAGTAAAATAAATCTGCTCGCCTGGCGCTAAGTTCAATGAGCGCAACGTTGCATCTGGCAAAAGTATTTCGGTTTCTTCTGTCGCGCAGGCAGTGACGCCAGCTAAAAAATCGTTATCACGTGATAAACTCACGTAGCCCCGTTCAACAAATTGACTAGGCCGACGATTCGCAACCTTTAAAAACCGTGCGCTTTTAATTAGCGAAACATTTTTGGCTTTCACACTCAAGTGCGGACCACCGTCGAAAGGGTCGATTTCGTTCATGTACGAAAAACCAATCGATTCGAGCAAATGGAGCGCCGGTTGAGTTTCTTGCGCCACACGACCCATCACCAAACGGGCTTTGCCGTCGAGCAAACACAAATAGATATCTTCTTCAGGGAAAAGACTGCGTATGAACTCTTTATTTTTTTGACTGAGCAAATCAGCTTCTTGATAAGGCATTCCTGTGAAACGGCGACCAAGAGACTCCCAAAAATCGCTACGACCGTCTTCAGTCAGTGGTGGCGCCATTTGAGCATAGAGTAGATCTTCAAACCGATCGGGGTACATGCCAACATATAAAAATCGCGCCAGGCTAATCAGTTTACCAATTTTTTCCGGTCGATTGCGATAACCATAATCGACAACCAGACCACCAATTTCGGATGGCCCGTCTTCACTAATTTTCAAACGTAAAATCTGGTGAATAAAACCCACGCCCAAATCACGACTGAATCGTTCTTTTTTTAAAACTTCAAAACTATATGACGGCTCACCTGGTACGCCATGCTTGGCCACGATCTGCGAGCTACCGGCGATTAACTTTTGCTCCATGTCTTCGATAACAAAAACATATTTAGCTTCTTCTTTGGGCAACTCGCCATTAAATGAAGCACGACTAGCTTCAACCTTTTCGGTAATGACTTTTTTGTCTGCGGGCAGATTGAGCAGCGAGAACTGTCGCGCAAGCGACATTAGATTTTCGACATCATCTGCTTGTGCGCCCCTTACAACGAAATTCATTGGCAATAGCTTTCTATCAACTTGGTGTAAAAATCCGCGGCTTTTTCTAAATCCTGCACTTTCACGTGCTCTTGCGAAGCATGCATCGGATTGACAAGCGCGCCGGGACCGATGACGGCACTTTCAATACCCAAACGTTGAAATATATTCGCTTCGGTACATCGACGTGCCGAGATCGTGTTTTCACTTAAGCCGAAATCTGAGGATACTCTTTTTAAGAATCCGAAGAAAGCTCCATCCTCAGGCGCGACAAAAGGTGGCTTATAATCAAGAACTCGAAATGTTGTACCTGCGTTAGCACAGTCTTGACGCAGTCTTTCAAGCCATTTTTCATACGCATCACGTCCGGTAGAGGGCACCAATCGACAAACGCCCGAGATTTTTATTTCTTCAGGGTAAGTTCTCACCATTCCGATTACAATAGTTGAATATGCAGGGTCGAAGCTATCGTCATGCACTGTTTTGAGTTCGGCCGAAAGTCGTTTCAAAGATTCACCGACGGCAATTAATTTTGTGTTAACACCCTCGCCTATACCGTCTGTTAAATCAATTTCAAGCATGGCTGAATCAGGCTCAGTCTCGTAATTCACACCGCCCTCAACCGAAATAATACTCATGCCTTGCGGAATATTTTTTAAATAATCGATCAATCGCAAAACCGGGTTATCCAAGATATCAAGGGAAACTCTTGAACCCTCTTTACGCGAAAAGATTTTGGTTTGAGAAACACTCACCTCAATCAAATCATGCTGCTCAATATATTTTCTCTCAGCTTCGGTAAATGGCACTGTAATTTCAACCTTGGCATACCCAGGGCCCTTACTCGCTAAATGCAAATCAGTCGGCGCACCCACTAAAGCGGCGGCAACAGGAACAGATTTTTTTCGAATAAAACGAATCGCCCCGCTACCACTCCCCAGGCCATATGTACCCAAAACAGCAGGTGAGATTTCTGAAAAAGTAGAATTTTTAAATGCGAGAAGCGCTTGAATTTTACAGGCCAGGTCGGCTTTTGCATCTGATAAACCCAAGCCGTAAATATTGTCGCCATCAAGGCTTGCGTTGAACGGATTAGCACCTGTGCGCACCCAATAACCGTGCTCGCCAGGATTCGTAGTATCCATGCGCGAGACTAGAAGAAGGTTTTTAG
>JAYUVI010000005.1:0-2004 GCA_043754135.1 Bdellovibrionales bacterium
CGGTGAGATGCCTCTTGGAGTTTGTTCCAGCGGGCTTCTGTAATGTATCGGCCGATGGGTTCCTGACCTCTGGATTGTTCGGCGTTGTATAATTTGAGAACGGCCTTAGACACGGGCTGGAGTTTAATCAGTGGGTAAAGCGTTGGTAGCTGTTGATGCAGATACTTCATAAATCGGTTGGCGGTTTGAATAACCAGGGTGATTGTTCGCGCCGACGGCGGCGTTTCGAATATTTTGAACCTAGGATGCTTAGATGTTAGAGCCAGACCCCATACCGTTTGGTGCTGAGGCCAAACTTTAGGATCTAAAATCTTTAAGTCTCCGACTAAGAAGTTTAAAAAATAATCCTTGAACACCCGTTTATATAAATATTCAGCGTATTGTTTATTCGGGATCGCGGATAACAGTTCAAGGTGAAAGTCGTTGAGAATTGAATCTGGAATAAACGCCGAAACAATCTCGCGTTCTCGCAGCTTGGCCATGTTCACGCCGTAGTTGAGTCGGTCGCAGTGTTTTAAGATATCCTCGAAAGTGTTACGTACTTGGGGCTCTTCTCGGTTCATGGTGGGACGCGGTGCGACCTCCTAGCGAGGTACTGATGCGTCAAAGTGGATAAGAAAGGGATCCAATCAAACCCAAGAACTTCTTAGAATTTTAGTTACTGAAGCTGAAATTTTTAAGAAGAAACGAGGTTTTGAAATGGATCCCAATTGGAAATCTACGTCCGATTTTATACTTTTGCCAGAACTGAAAATCATAACTCACTGGCAAACAAATAAGTTTAGAACCAGGTACAAATGTGCCAAACAATCTGCCTTCGAAGTTTGTCCTAAGTGCGCGGTAAAATCGTTTACCGTGCATGATCGCAGGTGGGTCAAAATCGAAGATCAGCCGATTCGGGGCAGCGGCGTAAAATTAGAGATTTTAAAAAGACGATTTAGATGCCCAAGTTGCAAATGTGTTTTTACGGAACCCGTTGCCGGCGTCAGAAAGGGTTTTAAAACCACCCAACGCTTCAGGCGTGGCCTCCAGTGGGCTTGCGAGAACTTCACTGACCTGAAACGTGTTCAACGTGCCTATGGCTGTTCTGCGGGCCTCGTTTACAAAGTTTTTTATGAACAACTCGAACGTAAACTTCGCGAACGGCAAAATAATCCATGGCCTCAAACCATCGGCATCGATGAACATTCGTTTAAAAAAGGTTTTAGATCCAGAGAGTTCGCAACCATCCTTGTCGACTACCCAAATAAAAAAATCTTCGAAGTGGGCCTCGGAAAAACCGCCGATGGTTTAGCCGTTGATTTTAATCATGTGCCAGGGCGAGAGTTCGTTAAAAATGTGGTGCTCGACATGAGCGATCCGTTTAAGAAGTTCGCCCGTAATATGTTCCCACAAGCGCGACTCGTCGCCGACCATTTTCACGTCATCCGTTTACTTAATCCCGTCATCAACAAAGCCCGTACCGAGATCACCGGCGATAAACGCTCAAATCCAGTCCGAAAACTTTTACTGATGAACGGCAAACGCCTTGAATACTTCGAGCGCCGCGCGCTTTACCAATGGCTTGCGCTTCATCCAAAACTCAATGAACTTTACCACTTCAAAGAAGCCCTGCACGGGCTTTACCGCTGCCGCGGGCACGGGCGCGCAAGGCGCGCACTGATCGGCCTGCTCGATCGCATGGCAGCATCAACCTTACCCGAGATTAAAACTCTCAGAAAAACCCTCATGAAATGGAAAGAAGAAATTTTAAATTATTTTATCACCCGCATAACCAATGGGCGGACCGAGGGCTTTAACAACCTCGCAAAACTCTTGCAGAAGCGGGCCTTCGGCTTTAGAAGCTTTAAAAACTACAGGCTTCGGTTGCTAAGTTTATGAAGTTTTTGGGATTTAGACAAAGTTCCACCATCGAGTGAGTAGAACCGTAGAACCGTAGAACCGTAGAACCGTAGAACCGTAGAACCGTAGAACCGTAGAACCGTAGAACCCCATAAAATCACC
>JAYUVI010000006.1:0-3070 GCA_043754135.1 Bdellovibrionales bacterium
CTTCTATGAAGTTCCCACTGGCTTGCCGTGGCTTAGCGCCCCAGCGCACATATATGAATTATCGGTTTTTAATTCATCTTTGTAAAGTACAATTGACAATTGTTTAAAATAAACAAGTAATTTCAATATATTATAAAATAACTGATAAGTCGGCTAAAAGTGGCCACTTAGAATTGAAATAGCGCCGGACCGAGCATCGGTAGGAACGCTTTCATCATGTCGTTCATCGGTTCGGCTTCGCTGGCGTTGATTTGTGATTTTATGCCGCTCACGCGGCCGGTGTAGATCATGCTGTAATTCATGCCGCCACTTGAAGCACCAGCGCCGCCCGAACCGCTATTACTGCCTGAACCCGCTGACGAAAGTTTCACCAAACCGACAGGTTTGGCGTCGTCAGATACCCAGTAGTCAACAGTTTGTGAATTCTCACCTTGGCGGTAATGGGTGCACTCAAAAGTTTTGCCATCGGCTGTGATTTTTTCTGTACCGATCTTTTTGCCGCTCATTTCGCCGGCAGACCCGATTAAAAAACTTTTCATTTGTACGCCACTGTAACCTTGCAAGTACTCGGCAGGCAAAATTTGGGACTTACCGATTTGCGGGATTTTCAAAATGCCTTTGGTAATACCGACTTTGCCCTTCACCAAACCTAGCTGGAACTGTTGCCACATTTTCACGCCCAGCTTAGAGCTGTCGGTTTTTGAATCCATAAAAATCTCGACGACGACTTTATCCGCGGTCGATTCAACAAAAGCGATAGTGACTTCAGAAACATCTTTGCCGAGAGTAAGCTGATACTTATTGCCCGAACCCACTTCGTATTTGGGGAGTGTCTCAGCTTTGGTATCTCTGGTATCGACAGCTTTAGAATCTACAGCTTTAGTATCCACAGCTTTGGGAGTTTCAGCATGTGTAACAGAAAAGATTAATAATAAACTTACGATCAAAAAAATCGGCTTGAAATATTTCATTGATTAATGACTCCCGCTATGCGCAAAATTTTAGCACCAGTTTCACCGACGATTTCAAAGAAACCTATTCGTGAGGTATTTGTAATGTTTCATAAATCATAAGGATATTTAGCGAGATTGGCCAGGTGATACCGCTAGGCACGCCATGTTCCTATTTACTAAATCGATATATCGGTTAAAAAATCGATATATCGGTTTCGGCGAAAACCCTGAGTACGCAGCCGCCTCTCAGCCTTCGAGCATGTAATGATTGTCTTGTATGACGAAACCAAGATCTGCTTCTAGGCTATCATCTCTTGAACTTTACTCTTCGCATCAGCTAAGCGCGAAAGATCTTTGCCGGCACCTTGAGCGAAGTCAGGGCGGCCGCCGCCTTTACCGCCGAGCACGCCGGCCACTTCACCTAAAATTTTGCCGGCATTCAGTGGTCCGACCAAATTCTTTGTTACGTTCACAATAATCGGGTGTGAGCCTTCGCCGCGGCCGACGACGACGACCAATCCTGATTGAATTTTATCACGTAGGCGATCACTGATTTGCGAAAGTAAAGCGCGATCATTAATTTCAAGATCAGCAAATACAAACAAACCCTGTTGGCCATCACGTGAAAATTTCTCTGCTGACTTTAATAAATCATCGACATCCACCTTCGAACCTTTGAGCGTTTGAATTTCTTTCTCTAACGCGCGCTTTTCATCTTTGGCGCGTTCAACCCACGCTGCTACGCGACTGTCCGAGGTCAAAAACTGCTGCCAGCTTTCTTGCAAGCCGCAAGCAGCGCGTGCTTCTAAATTTTCATGCGTGTGTTTAAATAATAATTTAGCCGCGGTTTCACCCGTTACTGCTTCAACGCGGCGAACGCCAGCCGACACGCCACTTTCACCCACGATTTTAAAGAAACGTACTTGCGCGGTGTTTTCAACGTGCGTGCCTCCGCAAAGCTCAGTTGAGAACTCGCCCATTTTTAAAACGCGCACCTTATCGCCGTATTTTTCGCCAAACAAAGCCAACGCACCAGCGGCTACAGCTTCTTTCGGCGTCGAAATTTTGGTTTCTACCACGTGCGAGGCGTTGATTTCGTTATTCACCATGTTTTCAACATCCAAAACTTCTTGCGCTGTTAACGGCCGATTTTGTGTGAAATCGAAACGCAGTTTATCAGGCCCTACTAATGAACCCGCTTGGGTCACATGCGCGCCTAAAACTTTGCGCAAAGCGGAGTGAAGTAAGTGTGTCGCCGAGTGATTATTCGCCGTGCTTCGTCGTTTCAATTTATCGACGTTTAAAGCGACAGTTTCATCCACACGAATTTCGCCATCTAGAACGCGAATATGGTGTAAGTGAATATCGTTCATTTTGGTGCAATCGAGAACTTCAGCTAAACCATTGGCTGCGGCTATCTGGCCCACATCGCCCACTTGGCCGCCGCTCTCGGCATAAAAACAACTTCTATCAAAAGCGACAAAGCCGGTTTGTTCGCGCGCCAGAGATTTCACATTGGTTTTGCCGTCTGACAAAAAAACCGCGCGACCTTGCAGAGAAGTGACTCCGCCATAACCTGAAAACTCTGTCGACCCCGCAGCAGTTTTTAAATCTTGCGTGGCTTTAATTAAATGCGCATCGCTGGCGGACATGGCTTTGCCCTTCCACGAGGCGCGAGCGACTTCGCGAGCTTCTTCTAGATGGCGGTCAAACGCGGCGTCGTCGATCTCATATTTATTTTCACGCGCAATCACGCGAGTCAAATCGGCCGGAAAGCCAAAGGTGTCATACAATTTAAAAACAAATTTTCCGTCTATCACTTTGCGACCGTTCGATTGCATCTGCGCAAATTCGGTATGCAGAATTTGTAAACCTTGATCGAGCGTCGAGAAAAATCGTTTTTCTTCATCACGTGTGGTGTTTACGATATGAGCCTTCTGTGCATTCAATTCACCATATATTGCAGACATTTCGTCAATCACTTTTTCAACCACAGCTGGCAGTAAACTTTTATCCTTCGACAAATTGCGACCATAGCGAATCGCTCGGCGCATAATACGCCGTAAAACATAACCGCGGCCTTCGTTCGAAGGTAAAACACCATCAGCAATTAAAAA
>JAYUVI010000007.1:0-2267 GCA_043754135.1 Bdellovibrionales bacterium
ATGTTAGTTTGTTAATGGAGTAGAAGGGATTCTCTTAATGAAAAATAAATTTTCTATATTCGAAGAAACTCGGCGATGGGCCCACGAACGCGATGTCGCTTGCGACGCGCATGCGACAGTCTCTAGCACAAATGACTTAGCGAAAACCGAAGCTTTTAAACCTATTGATCATGTGAAATTATACCTGACAGATGCGCAGACCGCAGGCCGAGGTCGCTCGCAGAACACATGGCTCAACCCTGCGGTGGGCGACAGCTTGATGTGTTCGTGGTCATTTCGTTGCCGACAGAATCCGCAAGCCGTGACCGGTCCACTCATTGGGCTCGCCCTTTACCAAGCGTTGCATAAAGCCTTCACACTTTCGCAGTTGAGTATCAAGGCGCCGAACGACATATACCTCGGTGAAAAAAAAATTCTGGGTATTCTTGTTGAAACCGTCAGTCGCGGCGATGAAGCTCGATTGATTATCGGTTTTGGTTTAAATGTTTTTTCGCACCCGGCGGATTTGCCTCTAGCCGGGCACTTGTCCACTGGCACAGACCTCACGGTAGTCATGTGGCATGAATTCATGCACAAAGTCTTATTGCATTTACAAGAAGCTGCCAGGGCGGCATTGGCGACTCATATCACCGATGCCCAACGCGAAACTTTACTGGCGGCGCTGAATGCCAATCCTCTACTCGATTCTCAATATTTGAGTGTGAGTCCATTCGGTGATCTGGTACAACGTCACCACACCACCTCATGGAGAAATTTGTAGGAGTAATTTTTAAATGGCCCTGACCTACACCCCGCAAAGTCAAAACGAAAAATTACCCACGTTCGCGCTCAAAACTGTGATTGGCGAAAGCTGGAGTTCTGCGGAGATCACGGAGGCGCCGGCCAAAGTGATTGTATTCATGTGCAATCATTGTCCCTATATAAAAGCTATAGAAGCACGTTTGATCCGCTTGGCGAAAAAGCTAAAAGAAAAAGATGTGCCGTTCATCGGCATTTGCGCCAACGACCCTGAGGAGTATCCCGAAGACTCTCCAGCTGAATTACTCAAGAGCTGGCGCGAAAAAAAATACGATTTCACTTATTTAATTGATGAAACCCAAGAAGTGGCACGTGCTTTTGGCGCTGTCTGCACTCCCGATTTCTTTGTTTATGATCGCCACAATCAATTACGCTACCGCGGCCGACTCGATGACTCCTGGAAGGCTGAATCTAAAGTCAGCCGCCAAGAGCTCTTCGAAGCCGTCTTAAATTTGTTAAAAGGCCAAACAGGGCCAATGGAGCAAATCCCGTCCATGGGCTGCTCGATCAAATGGCGCGACAGTTGATAAAGGCTGACTCTTCGTGCATCATTGAAACTCAAGGGGGCCCTTATGACGTCTGAGCAAAAACATACCAACTGGCTACAACACGTCACCACCGTTTTATTTGTTATCGGTCTCATGTGTGTTTTGTATGTCGTCATCTCCAACTTCATGAAGAAATCTGAACTCGCTAAAAGTGGAAACCTCGACTGCGTTAAGGCAACTGTTCTTTACACAGTGTCTGATGAGTTTATGAAGGGCCTCTACGAAAAAGACACGCAGGTGAAAGCTCTCGAAAATTACTACAACTGCAACTTGCCGCAAAAAGGCGATATTGTGATGTATCGATTCACTGAACAAATACCTCCCGTTGTGCGTTTTGTACGGGGAGTGCCGGGCGATCGCTATAAATTAACCATTATTAATAAGAAAAAAGGATTATGGTCGATCAAGGTCAATGACGAAGAAGTTAAAACTGAAAGCGGTCCTTATTTAATTGAATCAAATAGCGTCCCGCCTCTCAAAACCTACGAGATCTCACGTCGTGGCGTACTGCTGAAAGATGAATATCTTCTCTTCGGCAATGTTTCGCCCAGTATTTCTGACAGCTCGAATTTAGGTTTGATCTCAGCAAAATTTCTCGTGGGCAAAGTCACCAATACAAAATGAAGAAATTAGTTTTCTTCGTTTTCAGTAGCCTCGCCGTTTTTCTTATCACTGTGTTTTTTCGTTTGGGTGGGCATAAATCGGTTGAAATCAATTACTCCGAGTACCCGAGCCTTAATCTCGCTTACAAAAATCATTTAGGTCCTTATCACAAAATCAATGATGTCCTTGTCGAAGTCGAAGCCTGGGCGTCTTCCCAGCATGTGGCCTGTCGACGCACTTTCGGTGAATACCTCGACAATCCACAAACCGTGGATGAACGTCGTTTACGTAGCCTAGCGGGTTGTGTGCTTGACGACC
>JAYUVI010000008.1:0-2068 GCA_043754135.1 Bdellovibrionales bacterium
GCTACTCGCGGCCGAGCTCGACAAAGACGAGCAATTCTCTTACACGCTCACTCGCACCAGCGATGTTTTCATCACGCTTGAAGAACGCGCCAGCATCGCCAACACCAAAGGGGATGTCTTTATTAGTATTCACGCCAATTCCTCCACCGACCCACGCGCTAAGGGCAAAGAGATCTATTTTCAAAATCAATTGCCCTCGGACGAAGAAGCTCTATTTCTGGCCAGTCGTGAAAATTCCGATTTAAAAGCCGCCGCTGCCGTCGCGCGCACCCCACTCACCGTTTTAAAAAACAAACGCAATGTGAACTCTGACGTGCGTAGTATTGTTGAAGATCTCAATCGCAACTATGCATTGCAGTTAAGTGGCTTACTCACAGAAAAACTTTTTCATAACTGGAATGGCGAGCGTGCTGAAAAACACAAAGCCGTGCGCCAAGCGCCGTTCTTTGTCATTAGCAATACCGATCGCCCGGCGGTGCTGATCGAGGTCGGTTATTTAACGAACGCCAGCGAAGCCAAACTTTTGGGTGACCCGGCATACTTGAAAAAGATCGCGCAAGGTATTCACCGCGCACTTATCAGTTTCAAAGAATTGATAGACAAGCCCACCAATAAAAGCCTAAATTAACCGGCATGCGTACAGACGGTAGAAAACAAAACGAACTTCGTAAAGTCACACTCACGCCCGACGTTCTCGACTACGCCGAGGGTAGTGTACAAATTCACATGGGCAACACACGCGTACTTTGTGCGGCTTCAGTTGAGCCCGGTGTACCCAAGTGGCTCATGGGCCAAGGTTCGGGTTGGGTGAGTGCTGAATACGGCATGCTCCCGCGCTCGACTCACACGCGCATCAATCGTGAAAAAGCCGCCACCGGTGGCCGCACGCAAGAGATTTCGCGTTTAATTGGCCGCAGCTTGCGCGCCGCTGTTGATTTAAAAGCACTGGGCGAAAAGCAAATTTATATTGATTGTGACGTTTTGCAGGCGGACGGTGGTACTCGTACGGCCGCCATCACTGGTGGTTTTGTGGCTTTAGCGCTCGCACTGAAGTTTATGAAAGAACAAGGACAAATTTCGACAATCCCGCTGAAAAGTTATGTGGCCGCTATTAGTGTTGGCTTGAAACACGAGGGCGCAATTCTTGATTTGAATTATGATGAAGACTCTTCGATCGATACCGACATGAATTTCGTGATGACAAATCAAAAACAGTTGATCGAAGTGCAAGGCACGGCTGAGGGTGGCACTTTCAGCATCGCACAGCTCAACGAAATGATTGAACTCGCGCAAAGTGGCTGCGAAAAACTTTTCGAAGCTCAGTCTAAAATTATCAGTTGGTAACGACGATCGTACAAATGCGATTTTTAAAATTTTTGATGGAGCAGTAAACATGGAACTCTGGCTCGCCAGCAGTAATCGCGGCAAAATGATTAAATTTAAAACTTTGCTCCCGCAACTCGACATTCACGTGCAAAGTGAGCTGCCGGTTTTTGCCCAGCCGCCTGAGAATGGTAAAACCTTTGAAGACAACGCGCGCATTAAAGCTCGCGCTTTGAAAGCAGTAAAGACCGGCGTGTGGGTGGTGGGCGAAGATTCAGGTTTAGAAGTTGCGGGTTTGAATAATATGCCGTGGATCCACTCGGCTCGCTATGCCGGGCCAAAGGCGGCTGACTCAGAAAACATTGCTAAGCTTTTAAAAATGATGAGCCTACGTTCAGCAAGCAATCGTAAAGCGAAATTTCAATGTTGTATTGTGGTTTACTCACCAGAAGGTCAAGAGTCAGTGATTAACGGCACTATGGAGGGTGAAATTTCTCGCACAGTAAGCGGCACTGAAGGTTTCGGCTACGACCCCATATTTGTACCCGAAGGCGAAAAGCAAACTTTAGCGGCTTTGGGGTTAACGAAGAAAAATCAGATCTCACATCGTGCGCAGGCGATTCGTAAATTGGCTGAGTTGTTTTAGGCCGTGGCCGGCTGGTAACGTTGGCGCAGCGGAATCAGAATGCTATTTTTGTGAGCAAATGTTCATGGTGACTCGTAAACATCTTTTCGATGTTTAATC
>JAYUVI010000009.1:0-10617 GCA_043754135.1 Bdellovibrionales bacterium
TAATAGTGTCGCAAGATGGCGACCCACCGTCGCCACTTCGCCGATAATGACATCTTCTTCAATCGCACCTAACACAGTCCTTGAATCTTCGAGAGCTGCATACGCTGGAGATTCGCGTTCAATAACTATGGTTGCCGTTTTGATCGTGGCGCGAAAATCCACATACTGAATTTTCGCGGGCGCCGCCCATGCGGTTAAAAATGCGAATGATGTAATACCAAAGATGCGAGCTTCCATGCTTCACTTTCGTGAGTTGACCATTCATGATCACTCACGACTAGTCTATTTAGAAAACCCGAAAATCGTCAATTATATTACGATCGTCACGACGTTCGTGCAGAGTCTTTTGAATACGTCGAGTGATCACTCTGGCTAGTCCTTCATCATATCCAGACTGGTCAAATTCGCCGCCACTGTCTTTACGCTCGACTATAACTTGCACATCAATTTTGTAAGGGCGTCGATCACCTAACACCGAGATCTTCGCGTAATGACGATGCGACGAGCCCGCGGCTTCCACGTACTCACCCTTTTGAACAACAAAGTACTCAGAAATAAATTCGCGACCGTTTTGGCTTTCTGCCCTTTTGCCTAGTGGTAACGCGGCTGTAGCAATTCTTTGTAAGTCAGTAAGTGAAATATTTAAATTATCAATTGTGCCCGTGCCTGTCGCACAACCCACCATGCTAAGGCCCAGTAAGAAAAGAAAAACCCCGCGTGTAAGCATTCTATTGCGGGACTTTCTCTGCATCTTTTAAAAATTGCGCTAGGCCTTTATCTGTCAACGGGTGTTGCACGAGATTTTTCATAACTGAATAAGGCATTGTGGCTATGTGGGCACCCAGTAGTGCCGATTGCACAAGATGAATAGGGTGGCGAATACTCGCGACCAAAATATGAGTAGTCAAACTGTAGTTGGCGAATATTTGGGTCAATTGACTAATCAACTCCATGCCATTTGCACCTGTGTCATCTATACGACCGACAAATGGTGACACCATCGTAGCTCCCGCTTTCGCCGCCATAAGAGCTTGGATAGGTGAGAACACCAACGTGACATTAGTCTTAATGCCCTCGGACGCAAAATGCTTTACCGCGATCAGCCCTTCTTCAATCATCGGGATTTTAACAACGATGTTATCTGCAAGCTTTGCGAGTTCCATACCTTCTTTAATCATCTTGTCGGCAGTAATACCCACCACTTCCGCTGAAACCGGGCCCTTTACTTCTTTGCAAATCTCTTTGATCAATTCATGGTGCTTGCGACCGGTTTTGGCAACAAGCGTTGGGTTTGTAGTCACGCCGTCTACCCAGCCTCGACGATTGGCTTGGCGAATCTCTTCGATATCAGCAGTATCAATATAAAATTGCATTTGGCCACCTTTTCTAGCCCTAAGGTCTATTCTGCAGGAGATGAAAAATCAAGTAGCGGGTTACCCTGAGCGAAAAACTCTCCCCAATTTTTGGTGGACAATTTTTGCGCCAAAACTCGCAACGACTCTTTCAGCACCGGGTGTTTGTATTCTGGCCAAACTTCAAGGGCCGGGACAATGAGATCAGGTCTTAAATGCATCTCGGGGTGAGGTAAGCCAAATCCATTCAATAGGGCGACCTCGTATCCATAAATCAAAATACCCAACTGAACCGGTTTGCGAACTGCCTCTTGTTGAAGCTGCTTTTCAACTCTGTTGAGCGTTTCATTCAGATCGATGGGGCTTTGTAAAGTTCGCGCCTTCACTACCATTGAGAGGTGGGAGAGATCGGCTCGTTCATTTATGGAAGGCACTTTGTAAACCGATGAAGCCGTCGTCAGTTGCATGTACTTGCGTAAAGCCCACAAAGCCTTCTGAATCATCTTCAAACTTTGCCCTGAATCTGTATGTAACGAAATAACGGTCTCGCGTGACTCAGCCACGCAAAAAATCCTGAAATGTATAAAGCCCGGGGTGTTGAACTTTTAACCACAACGCGGCCTCAATAGCCCCACGTGCGAAAACTGCTCGTCGAGTAGCCGAATGTTCAATGGTCAAAGTTTCTTCTTCGCCCATCAACCACAGCTTGTGTATGCCGACAATACCGCCGCCACGTACGGATTGAACTTCTGGTGCACGACCACTCGCTTTTTGAACCGCGGCCTGTAGCAGTTTGGCTGTGCCACTTGGACTGTCTTTTTTCCGACTGTGGTGTTTGTCTTCCAAAATTAAATCGTAATTTTTAAATTTCTCGCCAATAGTTTCAATGACAGACAAAAATAAATTTACACCCACACTCATATTGGGCGCCCACAGTATCGGAATCTGTTGACTCATTTGTTTCATGGCTTGTGCGTCTTTATTATTCAAGCCTGTTGTGCCACTGACCAATGGCCACTGATGCTTTATACACAGTGAAAGCACTTCAGAAAAAGCTTCGGGCAAAGAAAAATCAATTACCACCGGCGGCGATTTTTTAAGGTCTGCGGATTGGGCTTTAGTAGGCGCACTCACCTGACGATTTAAACCGAAAGCGAATTCCGCTTTGTCGTGACTCTGCAAAAGATTGATGAGCTCTTGCCCCATGCGGCCCGTGTATCCATTGACAACGATTTTGGTTTTTTTCATTTTATATCAAGCCCAACGCCTTCAGTTCTGTTTGCATCCGACCAGTATTTTCTGGCGACATCGTCACCAATGGCAATCGCATTTCTGGTGAATCAATCACGCCCATGAGCGCAAGAGCCATTTTCACTGGGATGGGGTTAGCTTCAACACCTAAAAGTTTATTTAAATTTTTATATTTCTTGTAAACCGAGGCAACCGCTTTGTCTTTATTGCGTGCCCGGTCCACCAGCGCTCGAAATTCTTTAGGAATAACGTGAGAAATTACCGAAATCACGCCATGCCCACCCGCCAGTATCGCCTCCACGCAAGTGGTGTCATCACCGCTCGAGAGCAAAAAATGAGGCGCGACTCGCGCCGCGAGATTTCGAAAAACCTCGAGCTGACCTGCGGCCTCTTTCACTCCCACAATTTTTTTTAATTTCGATAACTCAAATGTCGTGTCGGAGTGCATGCTGATCACCGTACGCCCAGGCACATTGTACAAAATAATCGGGAGTGGTGAGGCCTTCGCCACCGCTGTGTAATGCGCAATCAAACCTTTTTGTGGTGGCTTATTGTAGTAAGGCACGACAATGAGAGCGGCATCCGCTTTTAACAGGCCGGCTTTTTTAGTGGCTTCAATGGTTTTCTCCGTCGAATTTAACCCCGTCCCAACAATAAGCGGCACAGAGTGATCGCTTTCATTTTTCACTAAAGTAAAGATGGCTTTCACTTCGTCAGCGTGAAGGGTCGGGCTTTCACCCGTGGTTCCGTTAATTACAAAACCTTGCACGCCGCCATCAAGTTGCTGACGCACTAATCGCTTCAAAGATTTAAAATCCACCTTGCCACGTTTAAATGGTGTCACGAGCGCGGTGATAACTCCGGTAAATTGTGGACTATTGAGCTTTTTGTTTTTTGCTATTTTCATTTTCTTCTTCATCGCCTGTGTTGTCGTCTTTTGTGCTATCGGGCATTTGAATATCTCGAAACGCGCGCTTATATGTCGGGCGACCGCGACCGATCTCCACTGGCTTTTCTGGGGGCAAGGGATCACCCTTCACTCCGCAAGCAGAAATAAAAAACAGGGCGGTAAAGCCAACTAAAATTCCGACTAGCTTCAGGTCACTCACCTTTTTGCTCCATTTTTTTCAAGAAATTTTCAACCGTATCGACATCAGTGCAAAGATCCGGTTCTAAATAATAAATTCGTCGTATCGCTGCCGTTACGCCCTTGCAAAGAATGACGTACTTCTGTGCCTCTTCGGTACGCGGCTCGATTTCTTCTTTCTGAGCCACCCAGGCCCAGTAATAACCCATCGGGAAGTTCTTGTCTAAAGAAATGGCCTGCTTCGCATGTCTCTCGACTTCAAGGTAATTTTTCTCGACGACCGCTAATTGAGCTAACGTAACCAACTTATAAATCAGCAAATCTTTGCCTAATGTGAGTTCTTCCAAAACAGATTTCTGACTTTCTTCGTTCAAACATTGCCGAGTTCTCGCAAGCAAATATTTCGCTTCTACACGAAAAGGGTCAATGGCCTCGGCTTTAGTCAAAGTGTCTAGTGCCGCCTTGCAGTTTTTTAGCTGCAACTGTGCGAGCGCTTGGTAAAGGAGCACTATCCAATTCATTGGGTCGGCTTTCAATGCGTCCACGTACTGTGGTAAAAACCCGGGCTGGCCAGAAAAGCGCATTGCATTCGCGAATTCAAAGGCGCGCTGACCTTCATCAGAAAAAAACAAAGCTGCAAGTTTATGTAACTCTTCGATAAATTCAGCGTGGCGCAAAGGTGAAAGTTTTTCGTTTTTTAGCGCGGCAATCAACACGCTGGTCGCGGCCACTCGATCACGATTTTGAATTTTATCACGCGCCTCAGCTATGACGGGGTTCACGGCTTTTTTCGGCGCTGTCGGTCTAGCTTGCGCTAATGTCGCACTCAAAATGAACACACAAAGCGTGATTTTTTTCATTCTGTAAAATTAGCACAGCTTGTTTCTTATTTTAATTCATTAATCAAAACTTGACGTTTTTTACTGCCGCTCGACGGGCCCACTACACCCTGCTGCTCAAAGACCTCGATGAGGCGAGCGGCACGCGGGTAACCTAAGCGAAAGCGTGTTTGAATATGCGAAGCGCTGACTTCTTTTAAGGTCGCAACATAGGCCAAAATTTCATCGTAGCGTTGATCATTTTCCATCTCATCGCCACTGCTGCCGAAATCATCCCCGCTATCTTCGCCCATGCCTGCACCCCCGACTGACGAGCCCTCAAGAGCGCGCATGGCGAGTGGATCAAATTCAGGTTCTGCTTGGTTGGTCCAAAAGGCACACACATCTTGAATTTCTTGATCGGTCACCCACGGTCCGTGGTGACGGAGCGGCTTAGAAACACCAGGGGCCAAGTAGAGCATGTCGCCGCGAGAGAGTAAGCGTTCTGCACCACTCTCATCGAGAATGATTCGTGAATCCATTTTGCTCGCGACTTTGAAACTCACGCGACCAGGTATGTTGGTTTTAATCAAGCCCGTGACCACATCTTTGCGCGGGCTCTGCATAGCGAGTATCAAGTGAATACCGCACGCACGCGCCATTTGCGCCAGCCGCACCACTGAGTGCTCGACATTGCTTTTATCAACCGACATAAGATCACCAAACTCTTCAACCACAATGACCGTATAAGGTTGAGCTGTGTAATAGTAAGCTTGCAATGCGTGAGCACTTTCGAGTTCAGTGTTCACCTGCTCGTGATTTGCGACATCACTCGCTGACATGGCGTTAACCGATTTGTTAAATGACTCAAGGTCGCGAGCACCAAACTTCGCCATCGAACGGTAGCGCTTCTCCATCTCACGAATCGCCCAGCGTAATGCATTGATCGCCTTTTTCGGTTCGCGTATTGGCGGCATTAGGAGATGCGGGATTCGGCTAAACGCGGCGAGATCCACCTGCTTCGGGTCGATCAAAATCAATCGCAATGTTTTTGGCGAGTGTCTAAACAATAACCCTGTTAACATCGACACCACAAAAACAGACTTGCCCGAACCTGTTGTCCCTGCCACGAGCATGTGAGGCATTTTTCTTAAATCGACGACCTTTTGCGAGCCATCGGCCTCGCAACCAATCGCTAAGGGGAGCGCAATGGTTTCATCCCAAAATTCTTCGCTCGCTAAAATCTCTTTGAGGTAAACCGTGTCGCGCACAGAGTTCGAAGTTTCGATGCCCACCACATCGCGACCCGGGATCGGCGCAATGATACGCACGGATTCACTACTTAGTTCGAGCGAGAGATCGTCAGCCAAATCGGTAATCCGACTAATTTTAACATCGGCATTGGGTTTATATTCGAAAAGCGTAACCGCTGGGCCCGGTTTTGCACCCACCACTTCGCCCTCAATATTAAAATGTTTCAGCTTATTCAGTAACCTCTGAGCTTTCTCGCGAATTTCGCGATCCTCAACTTTTTTGCGATTGTAAGGCGGGTCTTCAAGCACAGAAATTTTGGGCAGCTCCCAATTTTCTATTCGACGGTCCACTTTTTTCTTCATGCTAATTAAGCGGCGTTTGACCGGTTCACCAGAGCTTGTCACTTCAGACTCAACGGCGCTACTTTCTAAAACCTCTTCAGTAAAACAAAGCGCGCCCATATCTTTACTAGCGGCGAGCGTAGCGGCATCGGTGTCGTTCTCTGCAGGGAAAACCCGCGTCGGTTCGACAGTGACTTCGGGCGTACTGACTCTTTCAGCGGTAAGCAGCGGTGGGGAGTCAAATAGCCCCTTGGCTTTTTGGCCTATCGCTTTTGCTTTATGTTTCAAAAACACCCATAGACGAGGTGTACGCATGAAGTAATAGAACGAAAAGCCCAAACCCCGAATAGGCTTAGCCAATTCTGTGATCGATTTTTCTGTGTAAAAAACAACGAACATCGCGAGAGCCGTCCATAATATAATGGCTACTCCCACCTTGTTAAAGGCACTCACTAATCCATTTGCCACGACTTGTCCAAACAACCCACCCACGGCGATATGCCCCGAGAATACCTTTAACTCAGGTGCATGGAGCGAAAGTAAACTCGCGCCAGTCAGAATCAAAAGCGAAAACCAAAGCCATTGTAATTGCAGGTTTTTTGTCTGCTGATTGCGAAAGCTTTTTACGGCCATACGCAAACAAACAATAACTAGTAACCACGCGCTCAAACCAAGAAGCTGATAAAGTATGTCTGACAAAAAAGAGCCAAAATAACCGCAGTAATTTTGCACCGACAGACTTTTCCCAACTGAATTCAGCGAGGGGTCTGAGATGTTGTAGCTCCAAAGTGAGAGAGCTAGGAAAATCCCCGTAGACAGCCAAATAAGACCCATGATATCTCTGCTGAAGCGCTTAAATAAGTGACTCATTACAATAATTTATACGCAGCTTGAGCGAAAATGAAGTCTGGTTTTTGGGAGAGCTGTGCTTAAAATCAATGAAATTTTCTACAGCATACAAGGCGAGTCGACTTACGTCGGATGGCCCACTGTTTTCGTACGAACGTCGGGTTGTCATTTACGTTGCACATATTGTGATACTACTTACGCCTATCACGAAGGTAAGAAACTTTCGCAGCTCGATATTATTGCCGAGGTCCAGAAACACCCGACCAAGCATGTTTGCCTCACCGGTGGCGAGCCTCTTTTGCAAAAAGAGTCGCTAGCGCTCATGACTGCACTTTGTGATTTAGGTTATCAAGTTTCGCTCGAGACTTCGGGTGATTTAAGCTGTGCCGAAGTGGATTCGCGTGTGCGAAAAGTCATCGATATTAAAACTCCCGACAGCGGCGAGCCCGATAAATTTTGTAAGGACAATCTAAATCTCTCTGATGTCAACAGCGAATTTAAATTTGTGATCTGCTCCGAAAATGATTTTGTCTGGGCCGAAACTTTCACCCGCGAACATCGTTTAAATGAAAGATACGTGGTCTACTACAGTCCTTCATTCGAAAAAACCGATCCGAAGTGGCTCGCCGAAAAAATTCTTCAGCAAAACTCAACCGCACGGTTGCAATTGCAGCTACATAAGTATATTTGGTCTCCTCACACACGCGGTGTTTAACGCGATTTTTTGGGGGGCGCTTCTTGGTACCGAACATCAATCACTCAGACCATCTCTTCGTCGCAAACTTACAATCTGTTAGCTTAGAAAAATTGGTGAAAAGCAAACTTGAAGTTCTTTTTCAACAACAAAAAGATTCTCAAGTCGAAATCAATGGCTTGTATAACATCGTCCTCGAGCAAGTTGAAAAACCTTTGATTGAACTCACGCTTTCAAATTGTTTGGGCAATCAAGTTCGGGCTGCGCAACTGCTCGGCATCAATCGCAACACGCTCAAGAAAAAGATTGATACTTACAAAATTCGCGTTAGAAATAAACGAAGCAAAACTTAAGACATCAGCGGGTCATCTAGCACATGCAACTTGATTGAGGCCCGCAAATCCTAAATGAAAGTCAGGGTCACCTGTAGAGTTTCACCGGGGGGGGAGATACGATACATGGATGGACGGGTTCCACCACAAAACGTAGCGGCAGAGCAGTCTATTTTAGGCGGGCTCATGCTCGAGCAAGACTCGTGGGACCACGTTTCTGACCTCATTACGGAAAACGATTTTTACAAGCCCTCGCACCGTACTATCTTTGCGTCTATACGCGAATTACACAGACGGGGCCAACCCACTGATCTCGTGACTATTTCAAATTATCTTATGCAAAGTCAGCAGCTCGATGCTATTGGCGGCCCGACTTATTTGGCCGAGATGATGGATCAGACTCCCTCAACTGTGAACATCAAGAATTACGCGCAGATCGTGCGCGACAAATCGGTTTTACGTCGCATTATTTCCACTGGAATTGAGTTTATCGATAAAGCTTATGATCAAAGTTTTACAGACATCGATAGTTTTTTAAACGAGGTCGAAAGTTCGATTTATAAAATCGCTGAAATGTCGACAAACCAAGATTTGATGGATGCCTCTCAGCTCGTCAAACTGAGTCTCGAAAAGTTAGAACAGCTTTACACCAATAAAGGCGATGTCACCGGCGTCGGCTCGGGCTTTTATGATCTCGATAAACTGACGGCCGGATTTCAGCCTGGCGAATTGATTATTGTGGCGGCGCGCCCCTCAATGGGTAAAACAGCATTTAGTTTAAATTTAGCTCTTTCAGCGGCACTTAAAGAAAAGCGTTCTGTCGCATACTTCTCGGTCGAGATGGGTAAAGAGCAGGTGATGATGCGTATGTTGGCCAGCGAAGCGCGCATATCATTGTCGCAACTTCGTAGTGGTAATATCGACGAATATGCTTGGCCTAAGTTGATCAACACCGCTGCAAAGATGAGTGAAGCGCCGATTTTTATCGACGACACTTCGGGCATTAGCCCTTTTGATATTCGTGCAAAAGCCAGACGTATGAAGGCCCGTTACGGGCTCGATATGATCATCGTTGATTACTTGCAGCTTATGTCGATGAAGCAAAAAGTGGAGAGTCGCGAACGCGAGGTTTCTGAAATTTCAAAATTGCTGAAAGGTCTCGCGCGCGAATTGAAAATTCCCGTGATTGCTCTCGCTCAGTTGAACCGCGGTGTTGAAGGTCGTTCAGACCGTCGCCCCATGCTTTCAGATTTACGGGAGTCTGGTTCGATCGAGCAAGACGCCGACGTGATCATGATGCTCTTTCGCGAAGATTATTACGATCGCGACACGCCTGAGATCAAAGGTCTCGCTGAAGTGATTATTGGCAAGCAAAGAAATGGTCCCACAGGCACAGTGAAACTACGTTGGCGCCCCGAGTACGGTCTATTTGAAAACAATGTAGAGTCGCCGAACAGCCCCACTCCATCACCACCCTCAGCACCACAGCGGCAACAAGGTATGTCGGTTGCCGGAGGAGCACCTTCAGCTTACGGACCACCAAAGAATGGTAAGCCCCGTAATTTCGCACCAGGTTTGTAAGTGCTGCCCACAAACTCTAATTCCTAACGGCCAAAGTTTGACTGCGATAGCTTTGGTTTTAGTTCAGTTTAGAAATTTTGGGCCAGGCTTACATGGTCGAATATCAATTTTATCCCATACTTTTTTGATTACGTAAGGCTCGATTTTTAGCCAAACATCTAAATCTGGGCGAGCGGGGAACTGTACAACCATCATTGATCCCATCATTTGATTTGTCTCGTTGAGAATTGCAGCGGCGTAAAGTAATTCGCCATGTTTCATCATCTCATCACCTAGTTTAAGATGCTCAGCCCTAGCGTCTTGGCGTCGTTCAGATGCGTCTAAATCTGCATGATCAAATGCAATAACAAGAAATTGCATATAACTTTATGCCGATTCTTTTACGCGTCTTAGGCCATCTAAAATAAATAATCTCACTAAAACCTGATAGGGCAGGTTTAATTTTTCAGCCACTTGCTTAAGATCTTTTATAACCGACTCTTCAAGAGCTACACTGGTTGGCTTACGCCGACCTTTTACTCTTTTCATGGCTTCGAGAATTTTATTGGCATCTAGCAAAGAAGTTTCTTCATATTCTTTTTTGGATTTTACGTAATAGTTCTTCATAAGATTTTCTCTCCTTTTTGTTAGCAGGCCGAGCGCTAATCGGTCTAATAAGACCTTCACGAAGGGTAAATACGACTTGCAAAAATCGCCCACTAAAAGTGGTTCCTAATATGCCCAACCTTTGTTCAGCATGAATTGGCTGAACCTGGACTCCTAAGGGTAAGGCAGATCCAGAATAAAACACTTCTTCGATTTCACTCATCTGAACATTGTGTTTGAGCAAATTCTTTGAAATATTGCCTCGATCCCACTGAAACGCAAAGCTTTCAGATTCAAGGAGCCAGTGAAATAACCATTCAACAAACTCAAACGTTTGCCATCACCAGCAGAATAGTACACTATACGTATAGTGTCAATAAACCACTTGATATCTCAAGTCCTGACGCCTTTTTTCGCGAAATAGAGTTGATCATGCAAAAGGTAAAAGTTTGGACCAAAAATGGCGTGTTAAA
>JAYUVI010000010.1:0-3299 GCA_043754135.1 Bdellovibrionales bacterium
CTCCTTAAAAACCCAGCTGAAGGTTTGACGCCGTCAACAGCAATGCCGGCAAAAAAGCGGAATCGATTTTACAATGAACCGATGCTCGACTGGGTGAAAAAAGAAAACCGCGATGCGATGATGGCGGCACTGAAAAAAGCTCGCGGCGGTTTTGGCGAAATAGTGCGCCCGGTGATCAACGGTAAAGTTCAGTCTTCGTCTAAAAAAATCTCACGCGAAAATCCGTCGCAGACTTCAGAAATAGTGGGGACAATCGAACTGGCCACCATCGAACAAGCGGACCAAGCTCTCGCCGGCGCCAAAGCGGCTTACACCGACTGGTCAAAAACCTCAGCTCACGTGCGCGCGCAAGTGCTCGTCAACCTCGCGAATATTTTTAAACGCGAACGCTATAATTTAATGGCGGTACAAGTTTTCGAAGTCGGCAAAAACTGGAACGAAGCTGACGGCGATGTTGCCGAAGCCATCGACTTCTGCCTTTACTACGCCGAAGAGATGCGTCGCTTAGCCAATGGCGAGCGCGTGAGTTTTGTACAAGGCGAAGATTCACGTTATGAATACAAACCTCGCGGAGTAACGCTAGTCATTTCTCCTTGGAACTTTCCACTCGCAATTCTCACGGGCCAAGTGGCTGGCGCTATCGTGACCGGCAACACTTGTATTATGAAACCAGCAGAGCAAAGTTCAATTATTGCGGCGCGCTTGATGAAACATCTCGAAGAAGCCGGGTGCCCACGTGGAGTGGTGCAATTTCTGCCAGGCCTCGGTGAAGAAGTCGGTCGCCACCTCGTCGCGCACCAAGATATTTCGACTATCTCATTCACCGGTTCACGCGCGGTCGGCCTCGAAATTACCAAGCAAGCTTCAATCGTTGAAAAAGGCCAGACACAAGTCAAACGTTGCATCATTGAGATGGGCGGTAAAAACGCGGTGATTATCGACGGCGACGCCGATCTCGACGAAGCAGTCATGGGTGTAATCTATTCAGCTTTCGGCTTTCAAGGCCAAAAATGTTCGGCTTGCAGTCGCGTGATTGTTTTAAGTGAAAACTACGATCGTTTTCTCAACCGGCTAATTGAAGCCGCACGATCGTTAATTTTACGAGATTCTTCTCACCCACACAGTTTTATCGGCCCAGTGGTTGATCAGGAAGCTTACGACAGAATTCAAAACACTATCGAATCAGCGAAAACTCACTCGCGTTTAGTTTATCAAGGCCCAGTACTCAATGGCGGCTACTATGTAGCGCCCACTATTTTTGCCGATGTCGAACCCAACAGTTCACTTGCACAGGAAGAGATTTTTGGCCCCGTACTCGCGGTGATCAAAGTGAAGGATCTCGACGAAGCATTGCTGGTGGCGAACGGTACGCAATACGCTTTAACGGGTGGTCTATACTCACGTTCTCCGGCAAACATCAAACGTGTGCGCGAAGAATTCGAATGTGGGAATCTCTACGTGAACCGTGGCATCACGGGCGCGATGGTGGGTCGTCACCCATTTGGTGGTTATAAAATGTCAGGCTTAGGCAGCAAAACTGGCGGCAAAGATTATTTACTCCACTATATGAACCCCCGCGTGGTCACTGAAAATACAGTGCGCCGTGGTTTTGCTCCGCCCATAGAAGAGGCTGGTGAGTAATCTCGCATTTTTCAGCTTGTAGAGAATTTCAAGACATTGAACGTTACTAAAATGGAATGAAGCTGATCACTAAAATGAAACAAGTGAGCTGTATTAGCTTTCAATTTTTATTTCCGAACCCTGATTGACGTTTTATTTTTCAGCCGCAGAATAGATGCGTTCGCGACACTTGCATTCTAAATCAACAGAAAGGCTTAAAATGAAACTGTTCTATTTTAAAGGCACATGTTCACTCGCACCCCACATCGCGCTTTATGCTTCAGGTATGAAATTTTCCGTGGAGCAAATCGACCGCATCACAAAAATGACTCCTTCAGGTGATTTTCACAAATTTAACCCTAAGGGTTATGTGCCAGCACTTGTCCTCGACAATGGTGAAGTGCTGACAGAAGGAGCCGTTATTTTACAATACATAGCCGACCAAGCTCCCGAGAAAAATTTAATCCCCAAATCAGGTTTGGAACGCTATCGCGCTCAAGAGTGGTTGAACTTTATCGCGACCGAATTGCACAAGGGTTTCGGAGTGTTCTTTCATGCGAAAGCACCAGAAGATTACAAGAATTTTATGAAAGATCGCGTTGCCGGTCGTTTGACACATGTTGAGACGCAATTGAGCAAAAATGAATACATTCTGGGTTCGCAGTTTTCCGTGGCAGATGCGTACCTTTTTACGGTTTTGAGTTGGACAAAAGGAATCGGCTTCGACCTCGCGGCCTTCCCCTCAATTCAAAAGTATTTTACTAAATTGGCGTCACACCCTGCAGTAGCGGCTGCAATGAAAGCTGAAGGCTTGGTTTAACTGCTCACCCTATTGACCATGCGGTAACAGCAAATAAGAATAACTAATCATAATAGAGCCGCGATAATTTTGCGGCTCTATTTTTGTACCGTCAAATACTACATCGTGCCTTCAACAGTATAAAATAATGCGCGCATAATTGCGCAAAAATAAGAATCTGTCGCATTAGCGTACAGCGTTTTGAAATTTATCTTTAGTTCTGTGTAAAAATAGGTTGTGTATCAATGGGCAGATTATCGGGCAAATAATTTTGCCCGCGCAAACGTCGCATCGCGAATATTAGTAAAGCTATAAAAGCCCCGCAAAATTCGCCACCCAGATGTGCAGCATGCGCCACTCCGCCGAGTTCAGTGGGTGTCGCCCAGTGGCCTGCCAAATCTGACAAAAACCAAATCACGAGAGTCAGCCACGCGGGTAAAAAAATCATTCCTGCAAAGCCTCGCTTCGGCACAAACAAAAAATACACATAACGTATGTTACGGTGCCACAATAATGCACAAAACAAACCCACAATGCCACTTACCGAGCCGCTTGCACCAATTAGCGGGACGGCCGAGCTATCGCTAAACAGCAAAAAAACCAGTGCTGAAAAAACACCTGAAATCAGATAGACCATCAGTAATCCCCAAGCCCCAATGATCACCTCGAGGCTCGAACCAAAAATCAAGAAGAACAGCATATTACCAAAAAAATGTGAAAAACCACTGTGGGTGAATTGATAAGAGATCAGTCGTAAAAAATCATAGTCTGTTGGCATGACGCCCATCAAATAACTGGGGTGTTCGCTGCGCAACTCTTCGAGATCAGAAAATTTCTTCTGCCACCACGAAAACGCCACCTCATCGCCCCTCAATTTAAG
>JAYUVI010000011.1:0-11314 GCA_043754135.1 Bdellovibrionales bacterium
CGTAACTCTTGTTCGGGTCGGTCTGCTTGGCCATCTGGCCAATTCCTGTGTCGATGTTGTTCAATTTTTCGAGAGACGAGAACTGCGCCAGTTGCGCGGCAAGATCATGACTCTCCATCGGATTAGTCGGATCTTGATTTTTTAATTGGGCTAAGAAAAGTTTCATAAACGCGTCTTTGTCGAGATCAGGGCTACCGACCTGTCGCATTTTGGCCGGGTCTACATAGTTAGGATCAACAATTTTATTGAGATGCGTACCGAGATCATCTGAGCCCAACACTTGGGCCTCAGCTTGCGCACTCATCGCTCGCTTATTATCAGCTTTCAAGCTGCTCTGTTGTTCAGCTGGCGACCATGTTCTTGTTCCACCCTTTACACCAATCACTTTATGCCACCAAATCTAAACGACGAGTTGTTGAGCTGTCACCACCGCGACGTTTGGCGCTGGTGCCGTAAACTAAATTGGCAGCCGGGTCGCGAGTCTGACTCGAAGGTCGTGACGGAGCCCCAAATTCATACATTTCTCGTCTGGAATCATTATTTCTATTTCTAAAATCATTTAAGAAAAATCGCTGATTGTCGTGATCCAGTTGACCTTGCTGTTGCTGCGGATTTTGATTCATCTGGTGTGAGATCTCTTTGCTGCTCTCGATGCGAATCGACTCGAGATTTAATTTATGAGCCGCCAAATGATCTTTCAAATCGCTCAAACCTTTTTCAAGTAATTTTTTCGACTCACTACTTGAGGTGATCATTTCAACATTAATCTGCCCGTCGTTGGCTTTTACTTTCAGTTTCAATTCACCCATGCCGTCAGGGTTTAATGAAATTTTCATTTCACCGCCGCCCTTGCTCGCCAGAAACTGCGCTTGTGAAATAATCTCTTTCACATTGGCCTGCATGTCGAGCGCCGTCGGCTTCGGGCCAGTTAACACAAATGAACTTTTAGTCTGCGCCTTCGCTAATGTCGAAGCTGTATCACCTGTTGCGTGAGTATCAAGTTCACCTAAATTTTCGCTATCATCTTGCTGGTCACTATCAGCTTTTGCGCCACCCGCTGCTGACATGATGCCTTTCAAAGCTGATGAACCAAGAGATTGAGCGGCATCACCGGCGTTAGCGGCTGAACCAGTCACTCCAGCTGCTGTTGTAGCGTCAGCTGTACTTACTTCAGTCGTTGCCGGGGCTAACTTCGGCATAACAGGAGCATTCATCATTGGCATCGCTTGCGCATTCGGTATGACATTCGCATTCGCCGCCTGTGCAGAAGCACTATTTATTTTCTGGTCTAAAGAATTTTCGCCGATTGACGATCCAGTCGATACCGCTTTTGTATTCTCCGCATTTTGCATCTTCGCTAAAAAAGAGGATTTCGGTACAGCCAAAGCATCACTAGATGAAGCGGGTGACATGCCAAGTTTTGACGGGTCAACAGCGGTACGAGAAGTGGGAGCAGTATCTGTCACGGTTTGCTGTAAAAGCTGCTGATCAGCAGGGTTTATACTCGTGACTACCGACACTTCAGCAGCGGTCGCGGGCTGACCATCAGTTTTATTTTGCGAATTGACCTGAGCCGTATTGATTTGTCCGTTTATGTTTTGCATAGCGCGCTGCTGGAGCTGCGCACCTGTATCAAAAAATTTGTGATTGAGCGTATCAATTGAGGTTCGCAGTTGCTTGATCTGCGCCTCTTTCGGGTCAAGCACACGCAAATTTACATCTTTGCCCTGTTGGGTTTGTTGAGCCCCTGTTGTTGCGGCTCCCATAGTCGCAATCAGCATTTGATAGTACATGCTGAGTGCTTTATTCGAATCACTTTCATTTAAACCTAAAGAACTAATCAAAGACTCAGCACTCTTTTCAGGAGAAACAGTGAGATCAGTAGCCGACATATCCGAGAAAGCTTGCAGCAGCTCTTCAGGGTCAACGCCGAACTCGTTTTCCATCTGCACTAAGAACTGGGCCATAGCTTTTTGCGTGCCTGAAAGCTTAGGCTGAGTATTTTTAGTATTAGCATTGGGTTGGATTTCGTTTTCAATTTCGTTTTTCGCGTAACTCGCAGCTGCAGGGGCGGCTTCACGGGCCTCTACCGTTTCTGTACCACGCGAAGACACTTGGTTGAGCTCTTTTGAAAATTCGCGATGGTCATTGTTGGTAGCGCGGGTATTTTGTTTGGCGCGCAATTCATTTGTTGTGCGACTCTTAGGCGCAGTGGTGCTAACGGCCTTTTCAGGCTGCGCCTTCACACCAAGCTGACTCATTACGCCTAACTTATCGACCATTACCGCCTCTTATATCCCGTAAATTTTTCCGACAATGCACGTGCTTTACCGGATTCTAATAAATTCAAAATATCGGCAGCGCTTTTCTTTTTCATTTTACCCAAAACCTCGATGGCCAGATCCTCATTGATGTTCGCAAAAACATCGGCCGCTTGTTTAGGTTTCATGTTCGAGTAAAAGTCCACTAAAGTTGCCACCGTCTGTTGATCTATCTCTACACGGTCTTTTAAAACGCCAGCCACTTCGTCGCGTATACGTTCTAGTTTGCCGACACGTTCCTCGACCTCAATTCTTTGTTTATGCAATTCTTCTTCCAGCGCCGTAAGCTCGGCATCGCGCAGGTCGAGCTCATTTTTTCTTTCGTTCAACTTATTGAAATGACTCAACTCCTCTTGCGAAAAACCTTTCATCTCGACACAGCCGTTCTTTTCGCCTTTGCCCTCGGCCCCGGCATGTTTTGCCGCTTCGCCTTCGCCTGGCTGGGCAGATTTTTCTCCATTGGCTTTTTTGGCTTCGCTTTTTGCAGCCTCGCCCTCAGCAGCCATAGTCTGTCCGATTAACTCGACCTCAACACGACTCAAAAAGCTTTCCACTTGAGCTAGGTTGATATAGCCATAGGCCACACCGGCAATCGCCATCAGCAGCGCCACTAATGGTAAAACGGGTAAACTGCGTTTGCCGCTAGGTGACCGCGGGGGTTGGGCCTTCATCTTTAAGGCTGAACGTACCACGCCTTCTTTTCTTCCATTTTCGCTCTTCGCTTTTTTGGCACTTTTAAAAAACTGGTCATACCCCTTACTCATACAATCCTCTTTGAGTTGAAACTCATCGTGACTATGTCATCGATTTCTTTATTTTCTAATTTTCTTTTTTGCTTTTTAAATTCAATTTTCTTCTTTTCTTTGAGCTTTTCTAAAATTTTGTGATCTTGAACTTTCGACACGAGTATTTCATGCTTCTCTTCTTCAATAGCCATAAGTGAACGGGCTTTGTGACGAGCGACTTCGATCAATTTTTTTTGACCGGAGATAAAAAAATCAACACCTTGTAAAGCCTTAGCGCAAGACCCACCACGCGCCTGCAAGCGATCGGCCTCAACACGCGCTTCATCAATTTTTTTGTACATGCTTTCAATGAGCGCCATTTGTTCACGCACGGCAAGTTGCGCATTAGCATAATCACGTTGTGCGATATCTTGCTCCGCTTTACGTTGACGCTTCAAAACCTCAAGGCGAAATTTAAACTTCACGTTTCACTCCGCTAAAAATATGAGTCATATCATCAGCAGCAATGCTCAAGTTTGATTTCTCATAAACGTCTTGGCGTAAGAATTTATTCATGCGTTCTATAAGTTGAACGGAACGATCAATTCGCGGATTCGCCCCGGTTTTATACGCGCCAATATTAATAAGGTCTTCCGCTTCCCGATAAACCGCCAGACACTCGCGAAAAAGTTGTGCGTTTTTGAAATGCTTCTGGTCGACCACACTTCGCATCACCCGACTTGTAGATTGTAGAATATCAATGGCGGGAAAGTGCGCCATCTGCGCAATTTTACGATCCAGCACAATGTGACCGTCGACAATAGATCTCACGGCATCTGAAATCGGCTCATCCATGTCATCGCCTTCGACTAACACCGAATACAATCCGGTGACACTACCGCCGTTGACGAAGTTACCCGCGCGCTCGAGTAATTTAGGTAATTGTGAAAACACGCTGGGTGTGTAACCCTTCGATGCCGGCGGTTCACCAGCACTTAAACCAATTTCCCTTTGAGCCATAGCGAAACGAGTAATGGAGTCCATCATCAGCAGCACACTTTTACTTTGTCGTGCAAAATATTCGGCTATAGCTGTAGCGAGATAAGCACCGCGTGTACGAATGAGCGGGCTTTGATCAGATGTCACGGCTATGACCACTGAACGCGCCAAGCCCTCTTTACCCAGACTGAATTCAATAAACTCTTTTACTTCGCGACCCCGCTCACCAATGAGCGCAATCACGTTGATATCGGCATTTGTCGATCTTGCCATTTGGCCGAGAAGCATAGATTTACCAACACCCGAACCCGCCATAATCGCGACCCGCTGACCGGTGCCTACAGTCAGCAGACCGTCTATCGCGCGAACGCCCACACTTAAAGGTTTGCGAATAATCTCGCGGTTCAGAGCAGCTTCGGCCACACTATAAAGCGGCACTTCATCAACTAAACTCAGTGGTTCTTTGCTATCAATGGCATCGCCCAGGCCGTCAATTACTCGACCAAGAAGCTCGGGGCCGACAGCTACACTCGCTCGGTTTTTCATTAAAACTATTTTCGAGCCCAGGCCCACGCCTTGCATTTGGCCCAAGGCCATAAGGTAAACGTCTTGATCCCGAAAGCCCACGACTTCAGCTAAAAAAGTATATTGCCCCGAGAGGGAGTGAACTTCACAAATGCTACCAATGGTACAATTTGGCACGTAACCACGAATCACTAACCCTGACACACCGATCACCTTGCCCATCTCTTTAACGAGATTAGCGTCTTCAAAAGTCTTGCGGTATTTTTCAAATACGGTGGCAGCATCCATCAAACGATTTTATCCTTTTGCAAGCGTGGCAATTTCTGTTCGAAAATAGCCCAGGCTTTCTCAACCCGCTGTTCAACTGACGCGTCGATTTCGCCGTAATTAGTTTCTATAAAACAGCCGCCCACTTTGATTTCATCTTGTGGCAACAGTTTCACGCGCTCAAGGCGTTCGACTTCTTTGACATTTTTCTTACGTAAATCTTCAATAAATTGAAAGTCTATCGGGTTGAGCTTAATTGTGATGCTGTCAGATGTCTGAAGCTCCATCACTAGTTCGCTTAATATTTGTGGTAAAAATTCTTGGCCTGATGAAATTTCACGAAGAGCTATACGCGAAGCCACCATATAGGCAACCTTCACAAGTGCAGTCTCGGCCTGCTTGAACATATTCTCTTTCATATGCTCAATACTCACCAACGCTTGATCTAACGATGTCAGTTTCGCCGAAAACTCGGCTTTTTTTTCCTCAAAGGCGTCGGCAGTGCCCTCAGTCAAACCCAAACTGTAAGCCTGTTTATAAGCTTGCTCTTGCACTTCTTTGAGTCGCTCAAGAACTGTGGTCTCCACTTGTTTCTCAATATTTTCGCGACGAATGGTCTCAATACCCGAAAGTTGGGCGACCACTTCAGCCACTTTGAAGCCTGAACCCTCTTGCACTTGTCCTTGCGTAATAACGAAATTTTTCGCCACATCAGAAACTTCGATCTGAAACGATTTTGGCTTGTGGAGAAAAGCCATTCTATCAGCGGTTTCTTTTTTTAAAATGGAGCTCATATACACCTTTGTTCTTTACGCAAACTATTACACGAGTGAGTCTTCGCTACCGCCACGAGCAATTAAAATCTTACCTTCAGATTCTAATCGACGAGCGACATTGATGATTTCTACTTGTGCTCCTTCAACGTCAGATAACCGCGCCGGCCCCATGTTACTCAAATCGTCTTTCAATAACTGCGCCGCACGCTGTGAAATATTTTTGAAGATTTTCAACTTAATTTCTTCAGGTGCTGTTTTTAGAGCCAACAATAACTTGTCATTGGGAACTTCTTTGAGAAGCGTTTGAATACCTTTGTCGTCGATTTTCACAATATCTTCGAATACGAACATCAGTTTGCGAATCTCTTCAGCCAAAATCGGATCTTTTTCTTCAATACGTGACATAATCGAAGTTTCTGTGTTCTTGTCCATCACGTTAAGCATTTCAGCTACCGGCTGTACGCCACCAAGCGAAGCTTGTTCCACTGTGCCCAATGTCGATAACTCTTGCTTCAATACGCGATCGACTTCTGCAATAAGCTCTGGGGCCACGTGATCGAGGTTCGAAAGCCTCAGCACCACTTCGGCCTGCAGAACTTCAGGCAGACGCTTTAAAACCTCACCTTTTTTCTCAGGCTCAAGGTGAGCTAAAATAACTGAAATGGTTTGCGGGTGTTCGTTGATCAAAAAGTTAGAAAGTGATTTCGCATCGACCACTTCAAGACTTTCAAGTGTTCTTTGCGCTGGGCCCGTCGTCGCCATATGACCCAATATACCGCGAGCGCGCTCTTCACCCACAGCATCGATGACAGTTTCTTTTTGTAGCGACTTTTCAGAAAAAATATATTCGTCAGATTCACTGATCAACTCATAAAACTCTTCAAGAACTTTCTTCGCAACATCGACAGGAACAATTCTAAACTTGGTCATTGTACCTAAGAGTTTACGGATATCGGCGTCATCGGTGTGTTTAAAAAGCAGCTTAGCGGCTGCGGGGCCTAAGTAATTAATCAAGATGGCAGCCTTTTCAAAGCCGCGCAGCTTTTCAAACGAAACGTTTTCTTGTTTTACGATCCGAGCCATTTAGTTCTCCCTCTTCGCTACCCACAAGTTAAAGGCCGCAGACGATTTCTCAATATCTTGTTCAAGGATCGCCATAATACGTTCTTTCAAAAGCTCGCTCTCCGCCTTATTCGGATCAATAGATTCCTCGAGCACCGGCAAAGCCCCGCTCATGCCAGGCAAGCTATTGTCTGCCGACTGCAACTCTTCAAGCTCTTCAATTGTTCGCGGTAACATATCTTCAACAGTGTCTTGAAATGAATCGGTGATCCAACGCATGAATGGCCGAATCACGATAAAGAAGAATAGCGCCAGAGATAAACTGAGGAGTGTCCACTTAAAAAGTGCATGCAAAAGTTTACGTCGCTCAAGGGTCGAAAGTAATTGCTCAGACTCAGTGAAATCTTCACGTTCAAATTTAATATTTTCAATTTTAACTGCGTCGCCGCGCTTGCCATCGAAGCCTATCGCGTTTTTAACTAGGCTTTCATATTTAGCAAGGTCTTCAGCCGAGCGCGGAGACCACTTCTGCGACACAGTCCCGTCGTCGGCTTTCACCTGCTCAACAAACCCATCCACAAGAACAGCCACGCTAATTTTTTGAAGTTCACCAGCGGCCTCTTGAATTTTCTTAACTGTTTTCGGTACCGCCCAATTTGTAGTTTTTAATTCTTTATTCACATTCTGTTGAAAACCTACTTGTCCTTGATCACCAGCACCGGGCAAATTGGCGCGTGCACCGGGTATACCCGTCGGATTGGTGCGTGAGCCGTCAAGTTTTTCTTCTTCAGTAACTTGCGAGCGAATGGCCGTCTGTTCAGGGTCAACAGTTTCTTCAACGGCGTCCATTGAACGCGGGTTCAGCGTTGTACTCACGCGAGCAATGACTTTACCCGAACCCACCACGCGTGAAAGAATCGATTCGATTCTTTCTTCGAGCTCCATATCGCGACGTTTTTTGATCTCCATGAGCTCGGCTGAAACACCTGAATCTGAACCGTAATTTTTGGAAAGCACTTTCCCCTTTTCATCCACAACAGTCACTTTCGCAGCGTCGAGATTTTCGACCGCACTCGCGACGAGGTGAGTGATGCCGCGAACCTGGTCATCGGTCAGTGCCTTACCAGCGTGAAGCTCAACAACTACTGAAGCGGTCGGGTTACCGCCCTCTTCTAGAAAGGTTTTTTTATTAGGCAACGCCAATAAGACTTTCGACTGTTTGATCGCACTCAATGTATTGATCGCGCGCATCAACTCGCCTTGAATAGCACGTTGGTAGTTAATCTTCTGGGCGTACGAAGTAATACCAAATTCTTGCTTTTCGAAAATTTCTAAGCCGAGCTGCCCGATCTTACTGCTGCCCAGCTCAGACATAACCGCCATCTGAGTGGCTGGCAATAATTCCGACGGTACGTAAATTGATTTGCCGTCGTCACCCAACTTAAAAGAAATACTTTTTTGACGAAGATTTTCTAAAACCACCGGCATCTGCTCAGTCGCTATGTTAGAAAAAAGTGGTACATAGTCGGTTTTTGACACAATCGTCATGACAAGCAACAAACCAACCGTAGCAACACCTATCGAAGCAACGATGACGTTTCTTTTGAGAGGTGGCAAGGCCTCAAAGAACGATCTGAACTGCGAAATTAAACTGCCAAGTACTTTATTCAAGCATTACTCCTTAAACCTGCATCTTCATGATTTCTTGATAAGCATCGATCATTTTATTACGAACTTGTGTCAGTAACTTAAATGCGATGCTCGCTTTTTCAGCGGCCATCATGACTTCAGGTATGTTCTTTGTTTCGCCAGTGGCCAACTTCTGCATCTGAACATCAGACTCATGCGAAAGTTCATTCACTTTGTTCACAGCGCTTGAAAGGGTGTCAGCGAAACTTTGTGAATCGCCTGACGTAGAATCGACCGCCTGCTTATTAACGTCGTCATTGCGAATTTGACTGGTAGTTTTACCTGTTCGCAAAAGTGTATCTGAGTTCGAAATGGTCAAGCCATCCATGGCAATCCCCCTATTATCAGTTTAACAGACTGTTAAAAATATCACTACAAAAGCACCAAAAAAATCCACACAAAACTCAACCACTATCGCCCGATCTCGAGAGCAGTCATCGCCATATCTTTTGTTGCCTGCATGGCCGAGACGTTCGCCTCGTAAGAGCGAGTCGCTTGTATCATGTTCGCCATTTCTTCCATCAAATTTATATTCGGGTACCACACATAACCGTTCTCATCGGCCTCAGGGTGATTGGGTTCAAACCTTGGTACAGGTGCCCCGCGATCAACATGAACATCTGTCACTTGCACGCGCTGCAAATTGCGATCAGGTTCAGCGGTTAAAATTTCGCCAAAGTTTCGGGTTTCGGGCATTGCTTCAAAAACCACATCTTTGCGACGGTAGGGGCCACCTTCTGGAGTGGTGGTCGTGTTAATATTGGCTATGTTTGAAGAAATGGTGTTCATGCGCATACGTTGCGCCGTCAACCCGCTACTTGAAATTCTTAAGCCTGTAGCGAAATCCATTATCTACCTCCCGCGCCTTCTGTCACCGCATAGGCCAGGCCTGCCATTTTTTTATTGATTAATTGAATGGCGGCTTTGTACATGATTGTGTTCTCTGCAAGTTCGGCCATTTCTCGTTCAAGATCCACCGTGTTGCCGTCGTTGGTGACGGTGACATCAGGATTTTCGTAAACATCTGCAGTTAAATTCATCATTGAGTTGCCATTGACCGCGTAATGATCGGGGTGGTCCACCGTCATTTTACCTAAACCATTGATATCGACAGCACGTGACAGCGCCTGCTCAAAATCCATTTTTTTGGCTTTGTAACCGGGGGTTTCTGCATTGGCGATGTTTGAAGACGTGACTTCTTGTTTTAGAGATCGAAAATTAATTGAAGCACCTAGTGCATCTGAGGTTTTATCGAATAATCCGCTCATGGGTTATCCTCCAACTTGTACTCATTTAATTTATTTCTTAGGGTGCGAATGCTAATACCCAACATAAAGGCGGCGCGGGTTTTGTTATGCTCGGTGAACTCCAAAGTTTTCCGTATCAGCAACCTTTCAGCTTCTTGGACAGTCATCCCGGCTTCAAGATTATTTTCACGCACATTCACCTTGAAATTTTCAATCAAAACATGGCTGTCGTCGAGCACCGCTTGCGGGCAAAGAAGCACCGAGCGCTCAATAGTATTTTGCAGCTCGCGAATATTACCTGGCCAGCTCCATTGCTTCAGTTTATTCATGGCCCCTTCACTGAGCGTCTTTGTAGAGACAGCATTATTTCGGCAAGCTTCATCAATAAAGACCTGCGCGAGTAATTCGATATCGCGAACGCGCTGTCGGAGGGGTGGAATTTCAACGGGGATCACACTCAAACGGTAATAAAGATCTTCGCGAAAACGACCGGCCTTCACCTGTTCAAGCATGTTCTTATTTGTCGCCGCAATAATACGCACATCAATTTTAATTGGGCGACCGCCACCCAACCTCTCAATTTCATTCTCTTGCAACACGCGTAAAAGCTTCGATTGCAAATGCAGTGGTAGCTCAGTCACTTCATCGAGCAAAAAAGTGCCCAAGTGAGCCATTTCAAATTTACCAATTTTACGGCTATCAGCACCGGTAAAGGCCCCGCGTTCGTAGCCAAAAAGTTCGCTCTCGAGTAGGCCCTCAGGCACGGCTGCGCAATTGAGCGCAACAAATTCACGATTGGTACGATTACTTTTGTTGTGAATGTAGCGCGCCAATAATTCTTTACCCGTGCCACTCTCACCCTCAAGCAATACCGCAGCGCGACTGCACGCAACGTTGTCGGCAATCTCGATCAGTTTTTTCATTTTGCTATCTACCGTGACAATCATTTTATCGTTCACTGCCATCGCTCCTTATTTTAAACTCTCTGCAGCCGGTATGCGGTCTATATATTTCTTGTATGTGTCTGACCACTCTGCCTGACTTATTTTTTCCATCGCCATTTTTTTGTAAACTAAACCGGCTTTATCGCTAAGCTGATCCCATATTTTTTGTGCGCCTTTAATGTCGCCTTCGTTAAATAGAATACGACCAGCTTTGTAGCGAGTAGCGCTAAGGGGGTACTTTGACTCGAACTGGTCAAGAAGCTTCATATAGGTCTCGACAGAAGCGAGCTTCTGACCGGTTCTAAATTGCCAGTCGGCGCGCAGGTTCAGCGTTTTCAACCAATTGTCGTCAGGAAACTCTTTCGAACTCTGTTTTACCCCTTCGACGAGAGCAAGATGTTGATCAGCCTTATCGAATTTTTTCTGCTTGAGGTACATTTCTGCCAAATCGATTCGGGCTGCGACCAATAACTCTTCTTTATCGCCATATTTGCCCACCAGATTTTCAAGGTAGCTAATGGCACGACCAATATCGCCCATTCGCTCAGACACCACCGCGCCAATTCGAATTTTTTCAATTTCATCTTCACTTGGCAGTAGGCCTTTTATATTTTTAATGTATTTGAACGATTGCTGATAGTTTTGATGATACAAAGCACAAGCAGCGAGTCGCAATTGCACACGATCGGCTTCAGGCAATAACTCATATACTTTTCGTTCTTTTTCTTCACGCTTACCAGAAATGCCCTTTAAATCTTC
>JAYUVI010000012.1:0-2626 GCA_043754135.1 Bdellovibrionales bacterium
CCAATTTTTACACGCAAGCGGTGCCGACAACACAACCGCGTGGTTTGAGTGTGGATTTACTCTTAAGTGCTGAAATGATTCGCCAAGAGATTTCGGGCGACGATCCGTTTGTCCCAGCCGAGCGACAAGCGACGTTTGGCAGTTCTTCTACACTCTCGCGTGTTGAGTCGACGGGTTTAGGGTTGGGTGCGGGTGCAGGTTTGACTGTCAATATGTCAGGCCGTTCCTATTTTTTAATGGCGGCACTTTTGGGCGGCAACTATAATTTTTCGGAAGCGAGTTACGCGAACAAAACCGAAGATATCTCAGGCTTTGGCGGTTTTGCGACAATTCGTATGGCAGTGCGGATGTTCTTAGGTGAACACGAAACTCATGAAGTGGGTGTGCGACTGTGGCTCAACGATTGGATGATCCCTGCGAAAGAAAACAAAGTTTCAGGGTTAGATTCTGCTCTTTCGCTGAATTACTCACGGTCCTTCTAGTGGCGGCGATTGTTTTCACGTATTAATTGTTTTGCTTGGCTGAGTCGCGCTTGTAATTGGCGAGGTTGGTTTGCAATCGTCATTTGCGAGGTTGAGTTGTGCTTATCATTCGTACGGTTGGGTTGCGCTTATCATTTGCGTGTTGAAAAATGATTTTTTAATTGCGTGATGATTTTTTTCAGACGAACATCCTTAGCGTGAGTTTCATTCACCGTGGCGTAAATCGTGTGGCGCCCGAAACTATCTTGTGGCAGCCCGCTCCCGGTCACGCGGCGCAAACCCTTTTTGCGTTCATCTTCTTCAGCTAAACGCATAGGCAGAACAACTAGGCCCAATCCCTTAATAGCCATTCTTTTCGCGGTTGAAAACGAGTCGAAACAATATTCACGAGCAAAGCGTAGGCCGATTTTTTCGAAGTGGTCTTCAATAGCTAGGCCGTTTTCATCTGGAGTTTGGCGTACGTAAATAATTGGCATTTGCGTAAGCTCGTCGGTTTTCGCACTAGATTTAAAAGAAGTGCTATTTTCACTGGCGGCAGCCAGTTTGTTATCTGCTGCAATGTAAAAAGCAAACTTATCGGTGTATAGCGGCCAGCTCACCACAGCGCTTTTCAAATTAGGCTCAGCATCAACTAACAAATCAATACGGCCGCCCATTAAATCACTCAATGGGTTTTTGCTTAAACTTGTCTTTAGCGAAATTTGTAGATGCGGGTGCTCGCGGTGAAAGTGCATTAGAAAGTCGGGCCATAAGTATTCGGCCAGAGTTTCGTAAGTGCCGACGGTGAGGTGGCCTGCCAAGATTTCATCCATATGCTGAGCTTGTGCTTGTACGTCTTCAAGTTTGTGCAACATAGCCGAAGCTTGTTCGTACAATAGACGCCCCGCTTTCGTGAGTTGCACGCCTTCGCGACTGCGGGTGAAGAGCACGGCGCCAAATGAATCTTCTAATTTTTGAATGGCGCGCGAAATTGAAGGTTGGGTGAGGTGCAAAATATGCGCGGCCTGATTAATTTTACCTTTTTCGGCTACAGTGACAAAAATCTTCAGCTTGTCTAAATCTTGCACCAGCTTTGTCATATGCGAAATACGTATACAATATATGCGGTAATATCAATTTTTTAATTATCTGAATTCAGTCATAAAGAACTCTAACAATCACCAATTACGGTGAGAAAAATAGAGGGGGATTTATGAAAGTGAAGATAGGTATTTTAGGTGTTCTTACGGCACTCACGGTTTTGACGCCAGCAGCACAGGCCGAGGGGAATCTGGTTGCACAACCCGAGGACGGGCCAACAAACCAGACACTCGTGGCCTGCTTAGAAGCCCGCCACGCGCGTGGCATGTTACCTAATTTCGGTATTCGCATTAATCGGGCGTCAGATAATCAATATGAGCGCCGCATGGTCGCCCATGTTCATGTCGTTACAGGGATCGGCCATGGGGGCTTGCGGTTTGCTACAGAGCCATTGCAGAGTTTTGAAATTCTGCACACGCGACTATGCGGGGCCTATGAAATGTACAATGGTAAAGGCTTTTTTCTTGATACAAAGGGCTACTCATTAGGTGACTTTGAGCCAGGTCATTTAGTCGGCAAGTTGCATATTAAGCTAGGCGAGCAAGAAAAAGAGTACGAAGTTTTCATGATGGACGGGGACAACAGTGGTTTCTGCCAATAAGTTCGCTCATCGTAAGCATTTAGACTTTTGAATTCGCTTGAGGCATGTTTATCCCTCAGTTTATAACGTTCACTCACGATAGCTGGGTTACATCAACTGGGGGAGAAACATGATTTCGCAATTAGGCTTAATTTACATTATTTACCGGCGCAGATGATTTGTCCAGAATAGGCCCATATTTTAGACATAAAATGATTGAAATACACCCATATTCCGGACATAATGACTTCATATGAGACGTGAAGCGATTGGCCACCTCAAGGCCTGGTTTCTTAAAAAGCAGCGAAGGCCACTAGTTTTGCGAGGCGCGCGGCAGGTTGGCAAATCAACCTTAGTTCGACTTTTCGCCGAAGAACAAAAACTGAGCCTTCTTGAATTCAATCTTGAAGTCAAAAAGTTAAACGCTGTTCAGAAAGATGCCGTTGATCTCGATGCCATCATTCATGAGATAGAATCAGAGAAA
>JAYUVI010000013.1:0-2240 GCA_043754135.1 Bdellovibrionales bacterium
CGGGCGAGAGCGAGCGCGGCCTAAATAGGCCGTCGCACAGGCGCACCGACCAACGCAGGATGGTCGGTTTAAATGGTTCTACTCTTTTTCAACTACTACAGTGATTTCGGTGCTTAAATCGGCACCATAACTTACAGTCACTTTGTGTTGACCCAAAAGTTTAATGGGTTCCATTTGCAGATCGCGACGATCTACTGAAAAACCTTTTGCTTCGAGTTCGCGTGAAACATCGTGTGCTGTCACTGAACCAAAGATTTTCTCTTTATCGCCAGAAGCCATTTTAAAAGTAATTGTTACGCCAGCCATTTTATCCAAAAGGGCTTTACGTTCAGCAACGGCTTTCTTTTTCTTCTGAACCGCCATTTGCTTGATGTGCTCCCAAGCTTTAATGTTCTTTTCAGCTGCGACGACAGCCAATTTACGTGGAAAAAGAAAGTTCCTCGCATAACCGAGGGCCACATTCACAACATCACCGACTTTACCCACATTTTTGATATCTTTTTGTAAAACCACTTTCATAACAGCTCTCCTTATTTACGAATCAATCTTGAATTCTTTTTTTCTTCAGTTGCGCCGCTTTTTTAACAAAGGCCCGGCGAAAATCAGCCCAATAGTCCACTAAACCGAGTAACGACATTAAAATGGGCAGCTGAACAACTAACAAAATCACCCACATAAAACGCCAAAATAAACTAATACGAAACGACTCGAAGAACGTGCCGAGAACAGCGAGTCCTTGAAAGAAATAAACTACGCAACACACATTTAAAGCATTGAGTGAGAACACTTCCACAGGTCGCATACCCAACTGCGCAAACGCACCTAAGAGCGAAAATATAAAAACCCAAACAATCATGTCTGGCGCTGAAAAGCTTGTAAGCTTTTCTTTATGTTCTGTTTTCAAGTTCACCCAATGTCCCAAGCGCTTTTCGAGTATGAGGGCCAAGCCCAATGAAATAATCATAAATATAAAAATAGCTGAAGGCAGTTGCACCACAATGTCTTGGGCCTGCACCGCGCTTAGCAAAGTTACATTCATGGCTGTCATTTGACTCAGTGTTTGTTCGACTGCAGTTGTGATTTGCACCAGCCAACCTTTGCCGACGACAGACGTCCATACATAAAAGCCTGAAGCCAAGAGTAGTGCCGTGATTAACACCGCAAAACCGGCTGACTGACGTAAACTGAATTCACGCTCTTCAAACTCTGTGTAAGCACCGACAAGAATAGCGTTCACACCCAAAATCAAAGCGAGCGGCAACCAATTTAAACCCACCGCCAACGTCACCAAACAAATGCTAATAAACCAGTAAGCCCCTTGACCCGCAGATTGGCGCAAAACACGCAATGGTGCTGCACCTAAAACCGCTGTGAGCGCTGAAAGCACCACAGCCCAAAGAATTAAAACTGGAGCCCGCAGTAGGCCTGCTGGTTGTTGCAATTACATCTCCTCAGAAGAAGGGTCACCATCGTCTGATCCGAATGGACGTTTGCTTCCGTAAGAAACTGAGCGAGGACCACGCGAACCACCGTCCCGATCGCCACCACGGTCGCCGCGATCTCCGCGATCGCCACGGTCGCCTCTATCACGGCCGCCGCCTTGGCTCATAGCCATACGACGTGCTTGGTTTTTCGCTTCTTTTTCTTGCTCACGTTTTAGAGATTCCGCGAGTGTCGCGTGAAATTTTTCAACGTGCTGAGTGAGACTGTCGCGATCATCGAGGCGCACGTGCAAATAGCGTAATACGCGTTCATCGATTTTCATAAGACGTTCAAGCTCAGCAATGCACTCACCTTTAGATTCAAAAGTCGTGTGGAAATAATTACCCAAACGAAATTTATTAATTGAGTTCGCCAAACGACGTTTGCCCCAAGTATCGACGTGATTTACACGGCCCGAAAATTTTTGGATTGTGTCTTGGTTGCGTTTAAAGAAATTCTTTTGTTCAGCTTCACTTACGTCAGGGTTGAGAATGACAACGCCTTCATATTTACGCAGTGGCTTTTCGGTAGCTTCCATTCGGTTCCTTTCGGTTATAGCCCTGAAACACCTAGGTTTTAGAGCAAGGATATTATTTAAATTTAGGCGGTCTGTTTAACATGAGTCTGGGTGTAGAACAAGATTTCTTAATTATTCTGCCCTTTTAAGCTATCCTTCGAGTATGGGGATGCGCTTAAAAATCACTTCTGGACCTATCCAAGGCAAAGAATTCGCAGTTAAACCTGAGGCCGTGGTGGGC
>JAYUVI010000014.1:0-13404 GCA_043754135.1 Bdellovibrionales bacterium
CCAACAAATTTTGGCTAAATTCTGATTGCAAAGTAGCGAGCTGTTTGTTGATTTCAGCCACTTGTTTTTTTTGCTTAGCATCTAACCGTGCACCACGCATAATAAATTTGCCATAAAGGTAATTGATAATCTGCTGTTGCTCGCCAGTTAACTTTTTCGTATCAGGTGAGTTGTACAAAACCTCAATACGTTTAAAAAGCTTTTCATTTTGAAAAAACTCATCTGTAAAAGCTGCCTTTTTAGGTTCTAGAATTTTTTGTACCTTTTGAAAATCAGGCATACGCATAGCTACGGCCCAAATGTCGTAAAGAGTATCGACGCGGCTCATGGATAGACCTGCCTGGTCTATCGCCTCGATCGTATTGGCAAACGTTGCCGGATCAGCGTTGTCGGCAATTCGTGCAAGTTCGGCACGCTCTAACTCGGCGGCTTTTTCAAAAGCGGGCAAAAAATCGGGCACGCTTACTTTATCAAGCGGAGGTACGCCGCCATAGGGTCCAGCCCATTCATCGAGCAAAGGATTAGCAAGTGCGGTTTGGCTTACAGTGGCGACTAAAATGGATGTCAAAATTTTTTTATTTTTCATCGTATAATTTTAGCGAGCTGCGTGGGCGAAAGCAAGGGTGCCTTTCCGAGGTTTTTCAGGGCTAACCGAACATTTGCGGTTCGCGGCGTTGGCAGCGAGGCCGCTTGGGTTTTTTCGACCATTGGTAAAGCGCGAGTGACACCGCTCCTTGAGGGCTCACTTCGACACCCTCATGCTGGAGAAATTTTTTTTGTAGGCGGAAATGATCGGTTCGCGGGCCGAAAGAGATTTTGCCTTGCGAATTGATCACACGATGCCAGGGCAGTTTATATTTTTTTGAACAAGAGTTGAGTACCCAAGCCACCCCACGACTACCATGAGGTTTACCCGCCACCTCAGCCACTTGCTTATATGTAGCGATTTTGCCGCGAGGTATTTTTTTGATCGTGTCGATCACAGCACGAGAAAACTCATTAATCGCTGTTTGCATTTTCGCCACCTTCGCAATGAGATTTTCAAAACCCCGAGCTCACCAAATAAAGTGCGCCGAGACCGAATGCGATGGTGGCTAAAGTGCTGCGCGTGAGAATGCAAACCACCGATGCTAAAATTAAAATCAAAAAGCGTTCTTTGCCGTAAACCCACGCCACATGACCTTGATGAAAAAACAGAGAAGGCGCAATGAAGGCAGGCAAAATAGCAGCGGGAATATAAGAAAATAACTCGCGCACGCGTTCAGAAATTTTAACACGTTCAGAAATAGCAATAACCGACCCACGAATGGCGATGGTGCCAATAGCCAAAAAGAAAACATTTTGCCAGAAATAATGGGAATCAATCGTATTCACGTCGCCACCTCCGTCTTTTTAGCGCGGGTAATAAAAATCGCTAAAACGATGGCTAGGCATGCAGTGACGATCATGCCTATGCGATAGGGCATAGAGTTGAGTAAAACAGAAATCACCGAAGAAAAAAGCGCCACGGCCACATACTTTTTATTTTTAAGTGTGGGTATTAAAAGCGCCATAAAACTCACAGGTACAGCATAATCAAGTGATAGCGAAGTCGGTGCCAAATTGCCAAAAACATAACCGGCCATAACCGATGAATGCCAAACCGCTGACATACAAACTGCAGTGCCAAGGTAAAAGCTAACTGCATCGGCATTGGTTTTCAGTTTATCTTGATTTGCCGACACCACGGCGTAGCTTTGATCGGTCAGCGTATAAGCGGCGCCCAGTTTGGTAAACCATCGCGAGTGCTGCAGCATGGGTGAGACCGCGGCACTATAAAGTAAAAATCTTAAGTTAATTACCAGACCGGTCGCAATCACCACTGCTGCAGCCGCATTTTTCGTCATCAATTCGACAGCTGCCAGCTGTGCAGCGCCGGCATAAACAATAACGTTCATGCCCATCGTTTGAAAAAAGCTAAACTTGGCGTCAGCACAAACGGTACCGACGACCGTTCCGAACGGAATCACTCCGGTGGTGATAGGTAGCATGGCGCGAAAGCCGCGCGAAAAATTAGGGTTCATTTTAGTTCACTAGCCTTAATCGATTTTATTTCTGCAATTTAAGCGGTTTTCTATACCACGCGCCAAGCGACGTGAGAAGCGCGAAAAATGGTGGGTGAGCTCGCGACTCAGTTTCGAACTGCTGATCAAAGTTAGCGTGATAGGGTGGCGTATTCTTTATTTGCTCTCTGAGCTGATACGGGTATCGTATTAGTGTCAACATACTATGTTCAGGAGGTCTACTTGAAAAAAGTCACTCTCATCGCGCGGTTATTGTTGGGTTTAGTTTTTTTCGCTTCGGGCATTGCCTTTTTCTTTACGACACCGCCGCCGTTAGAAGGCGCGATGGCCGACTTTTTCAAAGGCATGTCAGCCACGGGGTACTTCTTTTACCTTTTGAAAGGGACTGAGATCGTGTGCGGTCTAATGCTTTTAGCTAACCGTTTTGTGCCGCTTGCGCTTGTTGCTCTTGCGCCAGTGGTACTCAACATTTTTCTTGTACACGCGTTCATGCAACCGCAAGGTTTGCCTCTCGCGATAATCATTGGTTTGCTCGAGGCATATCTCGCGTTTTTCTCGGCCGAGTATAGCCCGACCATAAAATCACTTTTTCGCGCTCGCTAAAGTCATTTTTGGTTGCTGCCGGCGAACATCGTATTACCATTTGCAGATTCAGCGGGCACGGGTTGTACCACGTCGAAGTGTTCGACAATTTTTCCATAGAAGTCAGTGACGACTTTTTTATTATTTTCCTGCACGTTCGTAGTAGCGGTCGCCGCTTGAGCTTTATGAACCGCACCCGAACATAAGAATAAAAAACTAAGGCTGAGCATTTTGAAAGAATTCATTAGCAACAACTCCTTGTTATGTACGTTGGGGCGCTCTACTATAAATAAACCAGCGAGGTTAAAATGAGAACTGCTAATCCGGCTTTATCTGAGAAGACTTTTCAAAATTTGACGAGCACAGCCAGTGACGCGCGCATGACGGTCAACGGGACGGTCAATAAAAGTATGTTCCTGATTGTGCTTGTCATGGGGAGTGCTTATTTCACCTGGCAGGGAGTTTATCCTGATGGCGCGTCCGAAAATATAATGCCGGTTATACCGGTTTGGTATTACGGCGCCCTTATTGCCGCCTTTATAATTTCTTTGATTATTATTTTTAAAAAAACGACGGCGCCATTTTTGACTCCTGTTTATGCCGTTGTTGAGGGTGCAGCACTTGGTGCGCTATCTTGTTTATTCGAAGCTCGTTACCCGGGCATAGTTATGCAAGCGGTGATGTGCACCTTCGGCACTTTCCTCGCACTTCTTATGGCTTACAAATCTGGTCTTATTAGAGCCACTGAAAATTTTAAGCTAGGCATTGTTGCTGCGACGGGCGGTATTGCCATTGTTTACTTGATTGATATCGTTCTCAGATTCTTCGGCAAGGAATTCCCATTTCTTCACGAAAGCAGCCCATTCGGTATTGGCATTTCAATGTTTATCGTTGTCATAGCGGCGCTCAACCTTGTTCTGGATTTTGATTTTATCGAGAAAGGGGCCGAGCAAGGGGCGCCCAAATACATGGAGTGGTACGCTTCGTTTGGTCTGCTCATAACATTAATTTGGTTGTATCTCGAAATTCTACGATTACTCGCGAAAATGCGAAAAAAATAGCGAAGAAGAATTTTACAGCGAAAAAACAGTCGGCAGTTTCGCTTTACTAGTTCAGCAAAACTAATATCAGCGCTATAACGGCCGGCGCGGCTTGAATGAAAACAATCTTACGGTTAACGGTAGCACCACCATAAAACCCGGCAATCGCCACGCAAGACAGAAAAAATATCTTGATTGCTTTCGCGGGCTCAGGCTCAGCGGCCACTAGTCCCCAGATCAGACCAGCGCCTAAAAAACCATTGTACAACCCTTGATTAGCCGCGAGCTTGGCTCAAGCTTTCGCCTGTTCAAGTGTCTGACTCTTATGTTTCTCATTGGTTCAATGAACGCTGTATACGGTACTTTTCGAATTCGGCTTCTGATCCGAGTAGCCGAAAATTCTGAGCGTCAAAAGATACTTGGTATTGCGACTTCAGGCACAGAGGCGATTCAAATTATCGCGCCAGCCTTAGGCGCCGCGATTCTCGCCTTCGGATTATCGGCTAGATCGCTTATGCTGGCAGATGGTTTTTCCTTTATTCTTTCTGCAGCTATTCTTAGTCTGGTTCATTCATGTAATTCTGAGCAAGAAACGACCGTTGCAGTTAAGAAAGCTACGACTTTAGACGGTTATCTTCTTTTGTGGCGGTCTTTAAATTTAAGACGCATTACTTTCTCTGAAGGCGTGAGGAGTACAGCTGAAGCTTTGTTTTTGCCCGTGCTTATCGTGTTGGTAAATGAACATCACAGCTTAGAGGCGAGCCAGTTGGGCTGGGTACAATCGAGTATTTCAGTTGGTGGTTTTGCCATGGCTTTTATTTTCATTCGACTAAAAGGCTCTTTTAAGGGCTTAGCTGCGCAAGGTTTGGGCCTGCTTGTTTTGGGTGTCACCAAGAGTCTATTTCTATGGCACTCGAATTTATTCGTTCTTTTAATATTGGGCTGCACCGTGGGTGTTTCAATGTCATTTCGCCAACTGTCGGCAGAACTAGCACTTATGGAGAGTCTTGACGACGCCAACTCGGCCGTTTTGATTTCGGTTTACAACAGCTTAATTTCGACCATGTACATTATTGGTTATGCCGTCAGCGCCTGTTTGAATTCTTATTGGGTTGCTACAGCATTAGCTAGTGCACTGTGTATTGCCGGTGGACTTTACTATTTTCTACCAAAGAAAGTTGAACATGGCGGAGCTGAAGCCGTTCCTACAGCTTGATTTAAATCGCGTGCGAGAAAACGCGCGACGGTTTCTTGGCATGGTTAAAACGTGCTTCACACATCACGAAACGAAAGTGTTTTTTGCTGTGAAGTCTTTACCAGAAGCTAGAGTCATAAGCACTTTGCAGCAAGAAGGCCTTGGTTTCGAAGTCATGACGACGACTCAAGCTCAGCTGGTGAAATCTTTAAATTCATCGTGGATAGTGAGTGGCTTTCATAAACCGCAAGATTTGCTGGCCGTCAGCCAAGGTGCTGAGTATTTGGTCGTTGAAGGCCCCCATGAGATTCAACGCCTCATCGCGGGAGGTGAATCATGCCAAGTCAGCTTACGGATTCAACTCGCGGGCCAAGGTAAGATCGGTTTTTCGCTCGCAGAACTTTTATCTGTCGCCCAGTCTTTGAAGGCGTCTACCCAAATCAAACTTGTCGGTTTACATTTTCATTTAGGTTGGAACGTGAAAGATATTGAGGCGATCTACCAGGCGACGAAGCAAGTTCTTGTGGCCCACGAGAATTTGCTAATGATCGGGGTTAAAATTCTAGTTATCAATTTAGGCGGCAGTTTTTGTGAGCATCAATCAGACTCAACGCAGTTAGAGCGACGACTACAAATATACTCTGCCGGTTTAAGCCATCTACCAGTGAGTTTTCATTTTGAACCTGGTCGATATATGGTGGGCGATGCCGGGACTTTATTTTGCGAAATAGTTTATGTTGATACTGAGAAAAATCACCTGCACGTGAATACTTGCGCTTACGCTTACAAGCTCAATGCTGCTAGCCCTAGCGTACGTTTGATGGAGGCTGACTGCACGACGCTCAAGCGATGGGTCGTGTCTGGTTTTTGGTCGGCCGAGGGCGATGCTTGTGAGTTAGAATTGCAAGGGCAGCCGCGAGCAGGTCAGGTGCTTGCGTTTGAAAATATGGGTGCATATGTTTGGGACTTTGCTTATCAATTTGAGCCTGATAAAGGTGTTGAAATACGTTATATATAGGCCCAGATATGAATAAAAGTGAAGCTCTCACATTAGCCGGGTCATGGGCATCTGCACTCATGACCCCCAAGATTCTTAACTTAGGGTTGCAAACTAGTGACTTAGAAAATGAATTTAAGGAGCGGCGAGCCTATGCCGGTGAGGAAGAATATGTCATTGAAGCCCGTCGTCGTTAAATACGTTGAGTCAGAGGGATTTTATAAATGCGCCTAGGTCACTTTTTTCTACGGGTGTAGTACTGGCTTTCTTCGTGGGCTAACATTTGACCGATATCCATATCTTCGATCTCTTTTTCTGTGGCGACTGGTACTTTTAAATCAATTCGCATCTCAGTGATCTTCGTATTTATAAATTCTTCGACGAGTGTGAGTTTTTCAGCTTCTTCTGGGCTAACGAAAGCAAAGGCATCGCCTTTGGCAAACCCTCGGCCAGTGCGACCAATACGGTGCACGTAATTTTCAGGGATATCGGGTAGGTCGTAATTGATCACATGAGTAATACCCGGCAAATCAATCCCTCGTGCTGAGAGGTCGGTGGCTACCAATGTGATATTTTGATGCGAGCGAAATTTTTCAAGATTTTTGTCGCGATCTAATTGATTTAACCCGCCATGTAGACCAACAGCGGTCATAGCATTCTTCGCGAGGTGGGCGATCACTCTATCGACGCGAACTTGCGTTCTCACGAATACGATCATTTTAGATTCAGGGTATCTTTTCAAAACATTGACGAGCATATGACGTTTGTCATCCATCGCGACGTTGATGATGTAATGAGTGACGTTTTAGAAACCAATTCTTAAGGCGAAATTTGAATATGTAATGCATTTGAGCGAATCAAATCATAAGCCGTGCTTTTAATTTGTTTGTTTATTGTCGCTGAAAAAAACAAGGTTTGGTGTTTCTGTTTGAGCTTCTTTTTAACAGCGACTATGTCGTCGATAAAACCTAAAGCCATCATTTTGTCGGCTTCGTCCAAAACCAAAATGCGAGTAGCGCCGATATCGACATGGCCCATGCGAATGAGGTCAAACATGCGACCAGGTGTAGCGATTAATATGTCGACACCGCCGGCGAGTTGGGTGATTTGCGGGTCTTTCTCAACCCCTCCGTAAATCGCATAGCTTGTGGCTCGAGTATTGACTGAAAGTTGCGCAAAAACTTTGCCGATCTGCTGAGAGAGCTCATGGGTGGGCACAAGCACGAGACATTTAATGCCGCGACTTCGTTTTTTTTCATTCTGATCGTGTATTTGCGAGATGATGGGCACGGCAAATGCGGCGGTTTTACCGGTGCCTGTTTGGGCGATAGCTAAAACATCTTCTTGGTTCAAAATGGCGGGGATTGTTTTAAACTGGATGTCGGTGGTGCGAAAATACCCATTATTTTCTAGGTTTTGTATAATCTCACGGGCGATATTGTATTTTTCAAATCTCATCTTCTAAAGCACCCTCAATTGAGCTATACAACCCTACTATGAAAAAATTCAAAAGTAACCCTGATCTTTTTAATGATCCAGTTGAAGAAAAATCCCAAGATTTTGCCGCTATGTTTGAAAATTCATTGGCGAAATCTGTAAAAACTTTAAGCGTGGGCGACGTCCTGAAAGCCGAAATTTTGAGTATCGGTAAAAGCGAATCGTTTGTCTCAACTGGCACTCCTCGTGATGCGGTTCTTTTGAATGCGGATTTGTTGGGCGAAGATGGTGTGCTCAAGTACCGCGTGGGTGAGCACATCGATGTGATCGTTCTTCGTGTCGGCGCTGAGGAGATTCGCGTGACTCGTAAAGGCTCAAAATCGGCACCTGTGGATTTTGAAAGTCTTGAGGACGCTTACGACATGGAGTTACCGGTCGAAGGCAAAGTGAGTGAAGTGATTAATGGCGGTTACCGCGTGATCGTTCAGGGGCAGTCGGCTTTTTGCCCGATCAGTCAGTTAGGTGTGCCGTTTGGTCAAGATGCAAGCGGCTACATTGGTAAAAAGTTTGAGTTTTTGATTACTCAGTTTGATGCGCGCAAAAAGAATATCGTGGTTTCGCGCCGCAAATTAATGAGTATACAAAAGGTTGAACACGAAGGCTTGTGGGTGCAGGAGCACAAAATCGGCGACATTGTACAAGGTCACGTGACTCGCACTGAACCTTACGGAGCATTTGTCGATTTAGGTCACGGCATTGAGGGTTTGGTTCACATTTCTGAAATTGGTTTTTCAAGACTGAAACACGCCAACGAGAGCGTGCGTGTGGGCGACCCCGTTCAAATTAAAATTTTAAAAATTGAAGAAGAAGAAACGCGATTGAAAATTGGTTTATCGATCAAACAAGCGGGCGGCATTAGCGACCCGTGGATGCAAGTTCCGCAAACTTACCCGGTCGGCACTGTGTTGGATGGCATCGTCGATAAAAAAGAGGTCTTTGGCCTTTTTGTGGTGCTCACTTCAGGCATCAACGGACTTTTGCCAAAATCAAAATGGCGTGACTCTGACGACGCCAAAAAATACGAACAGATGAAAAAAGGTGACACCATTAAGGTGCGTGTAGATGAGATTAAATTCGAAGAGCGAAAGATTTCATTGGGTCTGCCCACTGAAGCCGAAGACAACTCATGGCGAGAGCACCAGTCGGCAGGCGCAGCTACTAACGGAATGCTCGGCGGTTCTCTGGCCGCGGCTTTCGCGAAGGCCAGCGATAGAGGGACGACAAAGTCGAAGCGTTAAGTTTTCATTGCAAACTGCAAAAGCCCGCTAAGTGCAAAATCAACGCCAGCAAGTCAGTCTCGCGTCTGTACTATCGAGTGTAGATGTCGTTATTTTTAATCTCCATCCAATTTTGTGGAGTCTCAGTCACTTTGAAGCCAAACTTCCTGTAAAGCTCATGAGCGTCTTTAGTCGCGAGGCAAATTCGGCGTATACCCTGCAGTCGCGGGTGGGCCATTACCGACGTCATCATAGCCTTCGATAGGCCCTGGCCTCGATATTTTTCATCGACCACTACATCGCAGACCCATGCAAACGTAGCGTAGTCAGAGACAATGCGCGCGAATGCCACTTGTTGCTGGTCTTTGTACGCGCCGATGCAAAGAGAGTTTTCAATAGCCGCGGCGACAGTCTTTTGCGGAATACCCTTACACCAATAAGTGTCTTTTAAAAGCGAATGAATGGCGTTCAACTGTAATTGGTTTTTATCGTCACTGATTTCGTATTCACAGAAATTTGTTTTCACTAAATTATCCTTTAAAATGAAACTTTTGTATGTGCAGAGTGTTTTTATTGTTGTCACACTTTGTCAGTTTATCCTCCTGGAGTTATTCCAACTTCGAGCTCCCGCCCTTCGTGCATGACGATTTCAGGTATTGAGCTCAGCTCGTGTTTAAGTTCGTCAAACTCTTGTTGCGTGCAGACCACTAGTAGCTTCGACATCTGTCATGGGCTGAGTCAAAGAAGGGATTTCAAAAAAAACACATCCGCCTAGGCCAGAAGTTGTTTTTGCAAATCCAATTTGACCGTCGTGAAGATCCACTATTTGTTTTGCAATGAAAAGGCCATAACCAGTGGAGCTTTCATTTTTGGTGGGCCTCGCACTGAGTTTTTGCGCAAATTGAAATGCCATTGAGCGATCTTGCTCTGAAAAACCAGGCCCTTGGTCTTCGACTTCAACTCTAATTTTATTTCTTGTGTAATGAACTCGCACAGTGATTTTTGCTGAAAGGGGTGAGTATTTTACGGCGTTGCTCAAAAGATTGGAAAAGAGTTCTGCTAGGCGCATTGAATTCCCCAGCACCCAAACTTCTCTAAGAGAATAATTTTTAATAATCTCCTGACCTTTATCTTTTGCAAGAACCTCAATCTCATCACAAACTTCATTTATGATTGAAATCAAATTTGTAGAACCCTTCTGAAGTTCATGCGTCTCTGTATTATTTAATAATGTCTCAACCAAATCCAATGAGTTTTGCGAAATACGTTTGATAGCATCAGAAAAATCATGAACAGAGGTGGTGCTATTTCCCTCTGAAATAAGCTCGGCAAAACCGCGAATTGAGCCTAGCGGGTTTTTCAGATCATGCACCGTGATTTTGAGTGCCACATGGCGCTTGAGCTGCTCTTCGTAGAGAATAGAGTTAGCATCTCTTAGATCATTCAACGAGGCGGCTAGATTTCTTTCAATTTTTTGAGCCGCTTTTACATCAGTTAAAAATAAAATGAGCAGCGCAATTAATAACAAGGCATCGATCCATAAGGCTGAAAAAAATGTATGCTCTATTTTCTGGTTTTGCCGTTGCTCAATGCTTTCGCTCTTAGCCAGAAATCTTGATTCAAAAGCTTGCATTTCATCAACGACAATTGCGGCAGAAATGGGAGATCCAGCCACAAGTTGGGTCACTTTTTGAATTAACTCTTGTTGCTTCGGATTTTGAACGAATTTCTTTACCCGCTCAATTGCGGCATTCACGTTTTCAATTTTGTTTTGCGGTTTCGGCGCTAACGACAAAAGTTCAATGGCATGCTCAAGACTCTGCAGGCTGTGCAACACTTCATGCGAATGGATGACGAGCTTGCCCGCCTCGTCAGCTTCCTTAAGTTGTACGTAAGAAAAGGCATCAAAAATAAAATTAAAGAATATTCCACAGCAGATAACGCTGATAAAAACTAGGCGAACTTTTTTGCGAAAGCTCTTTGCCGCAGTGATCATGCGATTGATTACTGAGCATATGCCCAAGAGTCAATGGGCCCAATCTGGTGCACTATGGCGTAGGCGATTAACTACGTTTCTTTGCCATCACAATGGTTTTACAGCCAGCCATAGCAAAGCGCTTCATATCGACCGGCATTTTCGTTGGCATAGCTTCTTTGGTCATCTCTTTCATGACCCTTTTGTTCACTTGATTGCGATGCGCTTTCGATTTGTAAATGACGAAGGCGAAAACGGCGGTCTCTCCATTTTTGAGTTTGCACATTTTTTTGAAGCCTAAACCGTGCTTCATAAAATCGTCGATGATGCACTCATAGTAACTGAGGGCGCCATGTTTCATCCACACTCGGCAGCCCCACTGAGCTAACTTTTTGTAAGCGCTAATATTTTTACGTTGAATTGGGATCACGTATCCATCTACATATTGAGCCATGGTGTCCTCCGTGACAATTACTCTCACTGCGAGGACACGACAGTGTCAAGACAAGATATGTCGTACAAGGTTCGCGTATTAAGCCGCGTGTTGTCTGTCAGAACCGTGAGTTTTTACAATTTTGTTATAGAGGCCCATTAGTAGTAACGAAGGCGCCCATAAGCCAAAAAAGTTGGCGTTATCTCTACGTTTTGATGTCACAGCGACTACAGCCGACAATGCCATTGAGCCTATTGCAAGCGCAAGATAAACTCCAGAAGGGATTTTAGAAGTTTGATCCTCAATGACTTTTGTGATTCTTCCTTCTTGATGATCTTCATTCATGATCAAAAAATCTTTAGCTTTTTCTATAAAAGTTCCAGTTCCATTCAGAGATCTTTTAACCCCTTTTGCTGACGTGTTGATATCTTTCGGTACGTTGTACGATGGTTCCATGTTGAGTCCTTTCCTTTAGAATATTGTTCGAACTGAACACGTCCAAATGCAAATGGGCGGCCATTGCATACAAGAGTCTACAGCGAATTGAAGTGTTTAGCTGATCAATGCAAAAGTCGATTGGGTCATTTGGCGCTAGGAAGAGCGGAGAATCTCCCCAAATTATTTATCATTTTTGACAGCGTTTACAATAGTGGCTAAGTCGCTCTAGCTCGCCAGTCACTTCTCGGGTTACAGCACCTTCACAAGTCGGGCAGATTTTCTTAGGCATGATTTGCCAATGTTTTTTAAGTTCGTAATTTTTCTTCCAGTAATAAAATTTCCAGCTGTAATCTTGAGCTTCTTGAACAAGCTGCCGGTGTTGATTTTTAGATAAACTTTTGATTTTTTCTGCGGTCTAAGTTTCAAAATAAGCTGAACTTCGTTTTTTATAATGTTGCCAACACCCGAAAAAAATCTGTTGGTTCATTAAAATATCACAAATCATTTCACCGGGAGCTGAGGTAACTCAGCCCGCCTTTGATGGCGGCTATTTGGGCTTCGGTGCATAGGGACGGGGTCACTTTCGGACTATCGGGGTAAACTTCCGTCGTAGTGGTGTATTCGGCTTCGGAAAAACCGGCGCACAGAAAAAGTTTTTTGAGCTCATAATTAACCACGCCCTCTTGCTCAATCGTGACCCCGATAATTCTGCCTCTGTGGTCTTTAGGGGCGATGTGTGTCACTTCTTGCACAGCTGCAATGATGGCTTTTTGAAAATCTCTTTTCGGGTTTTCAGAGTCGCCGACAAGGTAAAAGCCATCGGGGATTTCTGAAAGTTCTTGATGAATGCCATCTCGCTGCTCTAGAGCCGGTCTAAATATAGTGTTATCGGTGTCGGTAGTTTCGTGCAGATCAAAGTGGGCAAAGGGCTTGATACCATGCAAAGACATGACGTCGAGAAACAGTCGACACTCCTCGGCCGGGCTGTTTTTGTAGAAGGAGCGATTCGGGTCGATGGCTTTGGCGTTCCAACGATTGATGGTTTCGTAAGCCCATGGACTTATGCAGGGAGTGCAAAACAGATTAAATTGGTTAAAATAAGCCGCTGCCGCCGTTTCAAGAAAACCCAATGCCCCGTGGACCCCGCTTGTTTCGTAACCGTGAACCCCGCCGGTTATGAGAACAGTTTTTTTGCGTGCATCAAAGTTTTTAGATTTTAACAGGTAGAGTGGGTAGCGATCAGGGTTAAGTGAGAGCGCGCCGTATTGAGTGATGTCGAAATCGCCGCGCAATTTTTCGATTTTGCTGACGACTTCGTTTTGGTACGAGCGCTGTACCGTTTGCTCTTTAAACCAATTTTCTTTCTCGGCTTGTGACCATGGCACTTTGGGTGTCTCCGGTTGACCGCAAGATAAGCAAACAGTCACACTGCTGCAATAATAATAATTTTAGCGAGCTTTTTCGGCTTTGTTTCTGACACTCCTAGAACATTTACAAAAATGACTCGAATTAAGACGTCTACTTATAAACGAGCTGTACAGTTCGTTTATCTCGAAGACTTCATCTGTGTTGACTAACTGCTCTGCCGGGGTCTGCACGGGTCAAATTACTGCGCTCCCACTCGTCACTAACAAAACTTATACGTGGTATGTTTCATTTGTCGGCGAAGCCCTGAATGCGTGCCCGAATCGGTTTCCGTCAGCTACGGCCAGTTTTGTTTATCGGTGACGACCAGCTTTTTAAAATTTTCGATTTCGGCCGTGAAGGTGGAGTGAGCTTGTTCGTAAAGCGACCACCACCTCGATTTTTCATGCAAGCCCACTATCGTCCCGGCGATGTGGTCGATGCAGTCTTCGGTAAGATCGAGAGCGCCGCTCGCAACAGTTTCGTAAACTAGAATCACCGTTGAAATATTTAAAGCGCTTAAAATTGTGTGCAAAAACACACCCGCCCGAGTTTGATCATGG
>JAYUVI010000015.1:0-5322 GCA_043754135.1 Bdellovibrionales bacterium
ATGTGAAAACGGCACATAAGTAAAAGAACGCGCACGGCGCCCCGATAATCCAGCTAAAGCTTCGTGCAAATGCTGGTTACTAGGTTGAGCTCCACCAGAATACAAAACTAAGCGGTACTTACCTTTTACGCCGCTTTTAAGCCTACGACTTTGGTCGCGTTTCATGTCGTCCCTTTTTCACTATCTTACAAAACTTACAATATGAATATGCCGTAGGGGTTAAGCTCCGCATAGTCCAGTCCGAAAAGAAACTATGGGTTCACGTGCAGTAAAATTCGCACCTCGCGCGCCCCGATATACGCTAAGGCCACAAGACAATAGCTATATGCGATTCGCGCCCAACAATGACAATGGTCATTCCTACACGACCCGCTTTATCGACATGTCGCTGACAGGCCTAGCCTTCATCGTAGATCGTGAACATGCACCACGTCTTTCGGATTTGATTAAAGTCGAAATCCCAATCGAAAAAGATGTCACCATTGCCTGGTGGGCGCGTGTCGTGCGCGTTGAAGAATACGCCCCGCACAAATGGTATTTAAAAGCTCGCCGCATGCAAGAAGAACATCAAGTACTTGTCGCCCTTATATTTCATGAATTACCACCTCGACACACGCGCATAATTCGAGAAGTGCTCGATAAAAAATTCGCCGAAATGCGCGAGATTGAACGCCATGAAAAAATGGAGAGTGCGGCGAAATTCATTCTTGAACGAGCGTTTAAAGTTATGCTTTACCTGGCACTTGTCATTAGCGCTTTCTGCTTTTTGTACTATCTCACGTTGCCTTCACCCACTTATGACGCCAACAAAGGTGCACCGTGGGGGCAAAGATTTCCTAGCTTAATATGGGATGATGAACCACCCAAAGACTCACCAGAAGTGAACCAATAAACGACGCTCGACAACCTGGACTGAAAATGCTGCTCGAGTCTGCACCACAACACGGCGCTTTTACTGCATTGCTCGATAACGCTGATCGCGGAATTCTCACAATTCGAGGGCCTTGGCTACCTTTTTCGCCTCTTCAAGACGGTTGAGAAAATCGCGCTTGCCTATGTATTTTCCACCGAGCTGTTCGGTGACATCTGTCACCATTTGAATGTCCATCCAAGTGAGACCGTGAGTCTGCAAAGCCTCTATTATTTTCATTAAACAAAGTTTCGAAGCATTGCTCTCTTTGAAAAACATACTCTCGCCGCTAAATACACCGGCCACGTAAACTCCGTAAAGCCCGCCCACGAGTCGCTCGCCATGCCAGCATTCCACACTGTGCACGTAACCTTGTCTGTGAAACTCTTCATAAGCCTTCAAAATTTGTGGAGTGATCCAGGTGCCCGTCTGCCCCGCTCTTTCCACTTTTGCGCACTCTGTAATAACCGCAGAAAAATTCTGATTGAAAGTGATGGCGAATGGGGTCTTGCGCAAAAATTTTGCAAGCGAACGATTCACTCGCAGCTCTTTAAAATCTATGACACCGCGCTTGTCAGGGCAAAACCAAAGACAAGGCATTTCGGCGTGGGGCCAGGGGAAAATGCCAAAGCTGTAGGCCTCGAGGAGAGTTTCAACTTTCCACTCCTCACCCATAGCGACAATGCCGTCGAGAGTCGGCTTCCCGGGGTCGGGGAAAATTTTACGTTTTTCGACAAATAGCTTCATACAGCTCACTCATTTTTTTCAACCTAAGCACGACGGTTATGCCTCTGCAGTATAAGTTTTTAAGCTTTCGTTGGGCAGCATAAACTCGACTTCGGTTGAGTTAATGTCTCGTGTTGAGCCACCGATAAGTTCAGTGATGGTACGCAAGATTGCGTTTTTATTTTTCGTCATGATGATGACCTCGCTCTTCTTGGGGTTCTCGCCTTCTGCTCACGCTGGCATAGTGCTCGACGTGAATACATTTTATTTTACCGACGCACTGAAAACCACTACCACAGACACCTATTCAACAACGGCCTACGCTGGCTTTGTTGGATTCAATGTCGATAAAAAAGGTCTTTACCAAATCGGGTGGAACTACGCGAGCTACGCCAGTACGAATAAAATGGCCACCTCAACTGTGGATTTCTCTTCGAGCCAAATGGGGCCAGGTTTTATCATTTACTTCGACAAAGACCGCACAATTCGCTTGGGTTTCGCTTACAATCTCGAAACAAAAGCGTCTTATAAAAAAACCGGCAGCACTGAAGAAGATTGGGATGGCACCGCCCTTTCCGGCGACTTAGGCTACCAGATTCGCGTAAGTGATGGCTTCGCTTTTGGGTTACGCCTAAATTATTCAAGCACTACAATTGCAACCAAATTGGTGGGCACCACGCAAACCGACGTGTCTTATGGTCGCAATATAATTTACCCGTCAATTTCGATTACGATGGAAGCTTTGTAATCATCGATTACAGCTTCTAGCAATATCGGCGTGTAATTTATGGTGTCAGTTTTTTCGCCGAACTACCTACTGTTAGTCTTCGCCAAAATATTGATAGATTTGTTTGAGTTCAGGGTTCTCGCCCGTGACAAATTGGACGAGGCTTAAAAGTTTTTCGTTTTGTTTTTTGACACGGGCTGCGCGTGTGGCTTCTTCAATAAGTTCAGGTGGGATTTCGCTTGGCTGGCCCGATGAATCGAGCACGACATCCCACCCTTCAATTAAACCCCACGACGTGAGCAAATTTGTCGCCGTTTCAACGCGAAAATCGCGTTTATTATAAAAGTTCATTTGCCCTCTTAAAAAATCGTGGCCTTCCTGTTTCACCTGCTCACGATTTTTCTTAATTAGCTCATATACTTTTTGAATAAAGGCGCCGTCAGGGTTCGACCACTTGATAAACTCCATTTGTGTGGAAACATCTTCTTGATCATAGAGCAGCACGCATCGAGCGGGTTCGCCGTCTCGACCGGCGCGACCGATTTCTTGAAAATAAGCTTCGATTGAACCGGGGAGCTCCGCGTGTACGACGAGGCGCACATCGGGCTTATCGATGCCTAACCCAAAAGCGGGAGTGGCAAGAATCAGCGGCGAGCGTCCACTAAGAAAATTTTCTTGCGCTTGGCGCTTAAGAGGCTCAGGCAGTTGCCCATGGTAAATTTCGTGGGGGATTTTCAATTTCTGTAGCGATTTGGAAAAATTATGTAACGATACAATCAGCGAAAAATAAATGATCTGCGAACCAAATGCACGCATCGACGACGTGGCATCATTTAAAATTCTCGGCTTTGTCAAAATCTCTTGCAGCGCTTTTAATTTGCTCTCTTCACCGTAAAGATCGCGAATTTCAATTTGCAAATTAGGTCGCGCGACTGAAAGCGTATACAAATTGCCCGGCGGTATTTGCAGGCGTTTTAAAATATCGTCGCGCACTTCGGAGGTCGCCGTTGCCGTGAGTGCCAAAATCGGCGGGCGCACAATTGATGTCTCTGGCGCGTTTTGGTGCCCAACTACGCCTCGCCCATCACGACTTAACAACTTATGCAACTCGCCCACTTTGGCGTAGTCCGGGCGAAAATCGTGTCCCCATTGCGAAATACAGTGCGCTTCATCGACTACGAAAAGCGCAATAGGTATGCGACTCACGATTTCAACAAACTCAGGTTTGCGAAAACGCTCAGGCGTCATATAAAAAATATCGTAGCCGCCTTCAGCCAACTGCTTTTGTCGTTTCTCTCTCTCGTTTTTTGAGACGTCAGAGTTGACATAACCCGCGCGAATTTTCAGCGCACGCAATTTATCGACCTGATCTTTCATCAACGCTTTAAGTGGCGAGACAACTAGAGTTGTCGGCGAAATTTTTTGCGCCCGCCCCGTTTCTTGGTGAGCCTGTTCCGCACCTGAGTGTGCCAACCCGGTTTCTAACTGAAACTCGTCGGCAAAGGGCTGGGCCAACATCACCGCGGGCAATTGATAAGTTAAACTTTTGCCTGAACCCGTAGGCATAAGTACAAGCGCTGACCCCCCCGCCAGAACATGTTCGACCACCTCTTTTTGCAGCGGTCGAAACTCTTTAATTTTGAAAACTTCACTTAAATACTTAGGCGCCGTTTCCATTAAATCTTGCGGTTTACTCATGCGGTCTACATCCAAAATGATTCTATTGATAAATTATCACCCTATTGATTTCTTATCATCAAGCTGATTGAAATCACGTGTGACCTGTAGTCTTCCGCCGAAATCGATATATCGATAAAATAACCGATTAATCGATATTTTAACCGATATATCGATATTGCAAGATATCGGCGGCGCGTACTTATTTTTTCTCGGTTTTCTTTTCGTCAGCTGTTGCAGGGGCCGCATCTTTTTGGCCGACTAAGCTCTTGTCTTGAGCCTGTTGCAATGCCGGGCCGCAAAGTGACGGGCGTTGAGCTGAATTTAAAGCCTGGCAAGCAGCCACCAAAGACATTTGTGAATTTTGGACGAGTGTGGGCGTTTCATCGGCTACCAGTAAATTCAAATTTTGAATTTGGCCATCGCGCTCGATTTTCACTTCGGTCATTCCTGTTTTCGCGGCATTCAAAGATAAGCGCAATTCTTCGTCGTTTTCAATTTCTTGACCACCGACTTCTAAAACTTTGTCGCCGTCTTTCAAGCCACGCAAAACGTTGGCCTGATCGAAGCAGTAAAACGTGCTGGTAGCCACCCGCTGAGTTCGGGTACGCACGAAAGTATTCTCTGTCTTCACAAACTGAGGCGCATCGTATTTATAACCAGGCAAGCCGGGCTTTACGGCGATAGACTTCACAGTTTGATTCGCTTTGTTTTGCTCTAGTGCCTCGCGCGTATTCTGCACATAAGCCGACTCACCCGATTTTTGACAAAAATTATGCGCCGCTAAAACGGCAAAAGCTTTAACATCATCAGCGGGAGTAGCGTCGTTCGCCACAAACGTCACGGTCTGCGTGAGGCTCGAGGCTTCGACAGGCTGAATCGTATAACCGTAAGGTTGAGTGCCCGTCGCCTCAGCAAAATCTGTAGCTGATTTTTTCGGCCCTGAACTGCATGCCGTAATAGCGAAAGTGCTAACGATAAAAGCTGAAGTTAAAATAATTTGTTTCATAGTATTCCTTATAATTTTTCGAAATTTTCGTACTTATATTAAGTTTTACGGTCTTAACATTAGTTATTTTTCCTGGCTCACGACTGCTTCGGCACATTTCGTTTGAGGCTCAGCGTTCGACCCATTTGACACCTTTGCATGTACAATGAATAGCAAAACCACAATTGCCGCTAAAATTTTATTCTCAAAAATCATCTTAACCTCTCTGAAAGAACCGGTAATTTGCAATATACATGCCCCCTGCCAGGCGCCTTAAAACCCAGCTAAGGGCGA
>JAYUVI010000016.1:0-5899 GCA_043754135.1 Bdellovibrionales bacterium
GGCCTGCCTACCGGCAGGTCGCACAAGCGAACGACCGACCAACGCAGTCAGATGCCCCGTGCAGGCGCGCGACATTACATCATGCCGCCCATTCCGCCCATATCCGGCATTCCGCCGCCGCCACCTTTTTTATCATCTTTAGGTGCTTCAGCGATCATAGTTTCAGTAGTGAGCATCAAAGAAGCAACCGAAGCTGCATTCTCAAGCGCACAACGAACCACTTTTACTGGGTCAATAACGCCAGCTTCGATCAGGTCACAATATTCATCAGTCAAAGCGTTGTAGCCCCAACCTGCGCCTTTGCCGTTCAATACGCGGTCGATGACGATCGCGCCATCAAGACCAGCGTTGCCAGCGATTTGACGGAGTGGCTCTTCGCACGCGCGCTTAATGATCTTCGCGCCAAACTCTTCGCCATCAGCTAATTTCAATTTGTCGATAGCGCGTGAAGCTCTCAAAAGAGCGGTACCACCACCAGCCACAATACCTTCTTCAACTGCTGCGCGAGTCGCATTCAATGCATCTTCAACGCGGGCTTTCTTCTCTTTCATTTCAACTTCAGAAGGCGCACCAACGTGAATGACTGCAACGCCGCCAGCGAGTTTCGCTAAACGCTCTTTCAGTTTTTCTTTGTCATAGTCGCTAGAAGTCTCTTCGATTTGCGCGCGAATTTGCTTCACACGGCCTTCGATTTCAGTTTTCTTACCGGCGCCATTGATGATCGTCGTGTTGTCTTTATCAATCACGATGCGTTTTGCCGAACCTAAATGGTCGGCTGTCGCATTTTCAAGCTTATGGCCCATTTCTTCGCTGATCACTTCGCCACCAGTTAAAATGGCAATGTCTTGCAACATTTCTTTACGACGATCGCCGAAACCAGGTGCTTTCACAGCTGCAACCTGAATTGTACCGCGCAATTTGTTTACAACCAGAGTTGCAAGCGCTTCGCCTTCAACTTCTTCTGCCAAGATCAACAATGGGCGGCCTGCACGAGCCACTTGCTCAAGCACGGGTACGAGGTCACGCATGCTGCTAATTTTTTTGTCATGGATCAAAACATAGGCGTTCTCTAAAACGGCCTCCATGCGCTCAGCATTGGTCACGAAGTAGGGTGACAAATAACCGCGATCGAATTGCATACCTTCAACAACGTCCATTTCAGTTTGTGCAGTTTTGCTTTCTTCAACGGTGATCACGCCTTCTTTGCCAACTTTTTCCATCGCTTTAGAGAGCATTTCACCAATTTCAGTGTCGTTGTTGGACGAGATTGTGCCGACTTGGGCCACTTCTTTAGGATTTTTCACAGGTTTAGCAAGTGAAGTCAGTTCTTTGCGAATAGCATCAACAGCTTTGTCGATACCGCGTTTAACTGACATCGGGTTATGACCAGCAGTTACGATTTTAACACCTTCGCGATAGATCGCTTGCGCTAAAACAGTCGCTGTGGTTGTACCGTCACCGGCGTCGTCATTGGTCTTAGAAGCGACTTCTTTAACCATTTGCGCGCCCATGTTTTCAAATTTATTTTCAAGTTCGATTTCTTTTGCAACAGTCACACCATCTTTTGTGATCAATGGGCCACCGAAAGATTTTTCGATAACAACGTTGCGTCCTTTTGGACCAAGAGTCACTTTCACTGCGTTAGCTAAAGTGTTCACGCCCTTTAAAATTAAGGTGCGGGCTTCTTCACTAAAACGAATTTCTTTGCTCATCTTTATTTTCCCTTTTCTAAAATGTTTACGATTTAAAAGTTAGTTCAAAACGCCGAGAATATCTTCTTCGCGCATCATCAAGTAATCGCGGCCATCCAGTTTAAACTCTGTGCCTGAATATTTGCCGAAAAGAACTGTGTCGCCAGCTTTCACATCAAGAGGCATAGTTTTGCCTTCTTCAGTTACGCGACCTTTACCTGTCGCTACGACTTCACCACGTTGTGGTTTTTCTTTTGCTGTTTCAGGAATGATAATCCCACCAGCGGTTTTCTCGTCTTCGTTTACACGACGAACCAAAATACGATCGTGTAATGGACGCACTTTTAGTTTCTCTGACGTAGTAGTTGCTTTTGCCATTTATGAACCTCCTTAAAGGATTAGATAAAAACGCATGAATGCCTTTGAAACGGTTACAAATATGTAGAGGTTTCTACAAGTGTCAAGGTGGGCGTGTTTAAAAACTTAATATTCTCGATATTTCAAGGGGTTAACGCTCAAAGACCTTGAATCGGCTCGCCCAGCTCTTGCCGCTGCAAGGCCATATTGATGAGCCCGGGCGATGGTTGCATAGCTACACTTCCGTCACGTACCTTTTCGAGCAAAATTTTAATGAGCCCCGCCACCTCTCGACGAGTCATTTTCAGCGCAGCCGCATGAAGGGCGGCATCGCTCTTCACATGCGAAGAGAGGTAGAAGTTGAAGTAATCTTCTACAGTTAGTGCCGCTAGCAGCTCCGAATTTTGCGCGGCTATGCGACGCTCCGATTCTAATCGACGAATCTGCTCCAAATTACCGCTGGTTGCTTTTATGCGGGCAATACGATTCGACAAGCGTGTGATCAAGTTTTTACCGTCATTAATTTGTCTTTGACGCCACTGTTTCATGCTCATGATGTTCACTTTTGTGGGCGTTGGCGGGACTGCAAAAGTAACAGACGAGATTATAATTGTTGCAAGTACCACGAGTGTCATCGTGACGTTCAGTGTGTGGCGCATAAGTTCTCCTTCGACGTTATGTGTCTATTCAATTCTTGTGCCACGAAAACAAAAAAATGAGAGTTTAAATACCTATGACTACACTTGAAATTATTTTGTTCACCGCCGTTTTTGCGCTTAGTGCTCTACTTATTTTTGTCATCTTTCGCTACTTTCAAATTCGCGTGGAGCTGACGAAAGCCGAATCTTCACAACAGAATGAGGCGATTTTGCTTGAACGTTTTCGCTCCCTCGCCACGCAAACTCTCGAGGGTAACTCGCAGCAGTTTTTACAATTGGCGCGGGCGACCCTTGAAAAAGAGAATGTCGTAGCCAAATCTGAGATGGAAAAAAGTCGCAGCGAGATCAGCCACCTTGTTGAGCCACTAAAGAAAAAACTAGAGGAGTACGACACTCATTTACAGCACATCGAGCGCGAGCGGCAAAAATCTTACACTCACGTCGAATTCGAGTTAAAGCGCGTAGCAGAATTAAGCGGCACTCTTAGCCGCGAAACATCTGCGCTGAAAAATGCTTTGAAAAAACCGCACGTCCGTGGGCGCTGGGGCGAAGTGCAACTTAAAAATTGCGTCGAGTTGGCGGGCATGTCTGAGTATGCCGATATCACTTTTCAAGACAACACTTTGGTTGGCGATGGTCAGCGGCTCATACCCGACATGACGGTGCGTATGCCCGGTGGTCGTTTGATTGTGGTCGACGCGAAAACGCCAATTGACGCTTTTATCTCTTCACTCGAAGCGACAGATGATGATACTCGCGCGACTGAACTGGCCCGCCATGGTCGACACGTTAAGGAACATATTAAGCAGCTTTCAAGCAAAGCCTATTCTGAGCATTTAAAAAATTCGGCCGACTTCACTGTTCTCTTTTTGCCGAATGAATCGTTTTTATATGCGGCTCTCGAAACTGACCCCGGCATTATGGAGTTCGCTTTGCAAAAAAAAATCCTCATCTCAACTCCGCCTACGCTTATTGGTCTGCTCAAAGTCGTCCGCTATGGCTGGAGCGAGGAGCGTTTGGCCGAAAATGCTCAACGAATTTCTGAAGTTGGTACTGAGTTGCACAAACGCCTCGCCGATTTTGTCGATGCCTTTTTAGGTATCGGCAAACATCTCGACAAAGCAAAAAGTGAGTATGATCAGGGCTTAAGCCGTTTACAAAGTCGCGTGCTTGTACAGGCGCATCGGCTTGAAGAATTAGGTGTAAAAAGCACTAAGACTATATTGCTGCACAACGAGACCAATACTTAATTGTTTATTCACTTTTCTGATTATTTGTAGGTGGATTGGCTGCCGAGGGATCTGGCGCTTTAGTCGCCGGCGCTGTTTCTTTGTGCTTCACCAAAACGTCGCGCATGCTAGAGATCAGCGCTTTTTCAACGCGTTTTATTTTATCTTCTAAAACTTTGTCTTTTTGAAAACACTGTTTAAATGGGACTTCGTCGGCGCCCGTGTAATTGCAAGTGTACGTGATGTGAACTTTTACACTCCCGCCTTCGTGGCGTATTTGTATGACTTGCTGAACGAGTGAGCGCACACCTTTTTTATCAAAGGCGAATTGGCGCGGTTCAAACACCAGTAAACCTGCGTCCAGATTTTCACGACTGGCCAAATATTTGCTCTCGGTTAATTTGGCTTTCACTGATTTAACAACATCCGTCACACTCATATCGGTCGAGAGTAAATAATCTGATGGCGGGCGGTATTTGGGCATTGTCACGCAACCAATAGTAGTTAAAGCCGATAGAGTTGTAAGACTCAAAATAAGACGTTTCATGGTGATACCTTTTCTTATTTCTCGCTATCGTCATTTTATGAGCTTTACTTAAGTAGGGTTTCTACCGATCAAGATAGGTAGTTCGCACCAGACTTAAACTAGAGGAGCGTCATTTGATCGGCTTTTTTGTAATGTTGGTGATTTCTGCAATAGGCGCCGCTTTTTTTTATTACCGTAAATTTTCACGCCTACAGGCGCGCTATAAGACTTTGCGTTCACGCAGTTCGAAAAGCACGCAGTCAGCCCACCGCTTTATCAATGATCGTATAGTTGAATTGCGCCGCCCACTAAATGGTTTAGTGGGGATCCAAGATTTACGAAAACTCAATCACTCCCCAATTGATATTGCCGATCAAATCGAAATCACCGATTTTTGTTCACGATTTTTGGTGCGTCAGCTCGACCGCTTGCAACTGTTTTCAGAAATCGAATCAACTGTTCCCAAATTTGAAGAGACACTTTTTTCACTTGATCAACTTTTTAAAGATATCACTGTGGTTTCGGCCGAACAGGCCAATCAAAAAATCGCTGATCTTAAAATTGAAAAGTCTGAAGGGTTGCACGATCATTATAAAGGTTTACTAAGACCGTTACGTTTATTGTTGGTTGAACTTCTCGACAATTCTTATCGGCACGCGGGCGCAAAATCGACGCGAGTGAGTATTCAAGGTGCTACGGAAAATGGAAATGTTTTGGTTATCACCGTAAGTGACGCCGGGCCGGGCTTAAATAGAGAACTTATCAATAATTTGAATGCCCCTTATGTGCACAAAAAAAATCAAACCGTGCGATTATGGCCGCGCATGCAGAAAGGCCTTGGCTTTTTGTTGATCAAACGGTTAGCGGCACACATTCAGGCTGAGATCAAAGCGACCTCACAAAGAGGCGAAGGTACGGTGATCACTTTGAGCTTGAAAACTTTTGCTTTAACCAAAGCCGATGCCCCGCAAGTTGAAATGGCCTCAGCCGAGCGCCCCAATGTTATTGATTTTCGCAATGCCCGCGCCAAAAAATGGGCGGCTGACAAGCAGTTCGCTGGCTACTACATCGACTTTAATAGAATGTTTCAGCAGATGGATGAGAACATGACTCTTTGTCATGATATCTTGCAAAAAACCGGTCTTGAGCTTGAATCGTTTCTCGACATCTACGCGACTAATCTCAATAATAAAAACACCCTGAGTTGTGTTGAACTCTTGCATAAAATGTTAAGTGATTTTTCGCTTATCCATTGCAAGAGCGGGGTGGCCGCATGCCAAAAAATGCTCGAGCAACATACAAAACCTGAACCGGATGCTAATTTTCAATCAGCTTTTGAGTCATTTAGCGAGTTGATTGAGCACATTTCTGACGAAATTGAAATCTTGCTGGCGCTAGATAACCCACCGACCTCTAACACAGCGGCTTAATACGTCG
>JAYUVI010000017.1:0-6203 GCA_043754135.1 Bdellovibrionales bacterium
ATTATTTTGAGTTTACCCAAAATTTTACTGGTGCAGGACCGCAATAAAAAAATTAAATTTTCGGAAGCATTTGCTCCTGATCGGCGTGGGACTATAAAACCTTTATGGGCGCCGGCTTTTCCCGATTTGCCATAGAACTACTCAGTCCTGATCGGACTTGTGTATATTACTGTTCATTTTGCTGCGGAATTTTTATCACGATGCGATCAATACCCCGACGAGCGAATCACATTGATCGCCACATCGGCGCGATTAAATGGCGCACTCACTTGAAAGCCGGCCACAAGTTGCGTGGCTTCACGAATGGTGCGAATGGCGATGTCCATACCGCGCTTCAAAGCGTCTTCTTTCGAATCACCGGCTTTTTGCATCTCTTCTATAATCCAGTCCGGTACATCAACGCCCGGGACTTCGTATTTTAAAAATTCTGCATTACGTAAACTTATAAGCGGCCAGATGCCCATGATCACCGGAGTTTTAACATCGCCCATCTCATCGAGAAATTTTTTGAACGATTCTATGCTGTAAATGGGTTGGGTGATGGCGTAGTCGCAACCCGCTTCGGTTTTATATTTGAAACGCTGAATTTCTAAAGCTGGGTTACGCGCTGTTGGGTTGAGCGCAACGCCGACAACAAATTCTGAAGACTGTTTAGTGCTTGTACCACCAATATCTAAACCTTTATTCAAACGCGAGACGATATGAGTAAGACCGATGGCATCGACATCATACACAGCTGTCGCGCCAGGGTTATTGCCCAGTTTTGGTGGATCGCCGGTGACAAGCAAAAGATTTCTCAAGCCGGCCACATGCGCCCCCAAAATATCAGACTGCAAACCGATCAAATTACGATCACGACAAGTAAAGTGGGGGATTGTTTCAAGCTTATATTTTCGTTCTACGTAAGAAGCTAAGTGCAAAGAGCTAATTCGCGCCATCGCGCGGGCACCGTCGGGTATGTTGACGAAATGCACTCCGCCCGCTTCGAGTTCGGCGCACTTGGCATCGAATTTGGCAAACTCTGTGAGGGTTGGAGGTACGAGTTCGACTGAAATTACTTTTTCGCCAGTTTTACGACCAGCCTGCAAAATCGCACCTAAGCGACTGCGTTCACCGAGCGCTTTGGGCTCAGTACCGGGGCTAGTTTCACCGCCCACTTTCACGTGCTTGACGTGACCGGCACTCGACGGCGTGCTCAAGTGCTGCGCCATTTTTAGGGCATTCGAAATGGCTTTAATGTGCGTTTCGTAAACCCCGGAGTGCCCGCCAATAATTTGGGCTCCGGCTTGTACAAAGCGTTTCGCAAATTTACCAATGTAATCGGGGTTACATAAATAAATATACTGATCGTTCACATAGCGAGGCAGACCTGCGTTCGGCAAAACCATAATAGGTCGCTCAGTCAGCGGTCGCAATTGTTCAATCGCCGTTAACATGGTGCTGGGACCGATTTCACCGCATATGCCGATAACATCAAGATTATACTTTTCGCCGAGCTGCGCGAGTTCCGCTAGCGAGTGACCGTAAGAAGTTTTTAAATTTTCATGCAGACCAATGTTCACAAACAATGGCTTTGACGAAACTTTTCGAACGGCGCGAATACCGCTTTCGAGTTCGTTGAAGTCATGGTGAGCATTCAAAGCAAAACCGTGTACGCCGGCTTTCTCGAGGGCGATCGCGACTTCGGTGTACATGGCTTCGGCTTCTTCGAGACTCGTCGGGCCGAGCGGTTCAACTAAAACCCCCAATGGTCCCAGCAATCCCAAAACAAAGCCGTCTTCGTGCGCAACGTCACGCGCGATTTGTGCAGCAGCGCTTACGATTTCATCCAGCTGACCCTGTAAACCATATTTAGTCAGCTTCGGTCGTGTGGCGCTGAATGTGTTCGTGTGAAAAATCTGTGTGCCGGCGCGTTTGAAAGCTTTTGTTGCATCGCGAACGGCTTGGGCATCGGTGACATTTAATTCGTCGAAACTGCGATTAATATAAAAGCCGCGTTCATAAAGAGTAGTGGCCATAGCGCCATCAGCGACGAGCGGTTCAAGTTTTTTCAAGAGATCATGCAGTGCAGACATGTGATTCTTTTAAAACAAGATGTATAGGCTGTCATTTTTTTTCGCCACAATTGGTTAAGAGTGAGTCGCTTGCTGTCTCTGGCCAAAATTAGGAGTACGACTTCTGGGCGAGTTACAAAATGTAAAAGGGGGATTTTATGACACGATTTATTCGGTTCAGTCTTACAAGCGCTTTCTGTATTGGTAGTTTTGTATTCAGCAGTTTCGCGAATGCTGACGGCGAACTTTTGCAACCCACTGAAGTGACAGTGGCGCTCTCGACGGCTTACATCCCGGCTGGCTTTGATAGCAATGACCGCGCCCAGATTGTCGTTGAAGGGTTTTTTCCCAACACCTGTTACCGTGTGGGGCCATATGAAAAGAATTTTGACGCTAAGACGCATCAACTCGTGATCACGCAAAAAGCATATAAATATCGCGGTATGTGCTTGAACATGATTGTGCCTTACAACCAAACTATTCAGCTCGGCATATTGGACAAAAACACCTACTCAATTAGAGATGGTGGCAACAATGAAGAGATGGGTGAGCTGCCAGTGAGTAAAGCGAGCAACGATGGGCCCGACGACTACCTTTATGCCAGTGTGACCGATGCTTACGTCGGCACAATTGAAAACAATAGACGCGGTATTATTCTGCAAGGGGAGTTGCCTGGTAATTGCTGGCAGATCAAAGAAAAGCGCGTCACTCTCGACAATAAAAATGTTTTGGTGGTCATGCCTATTTTAGAAAAGACGACGGAGCAAAAGTGTAATGATGAGCGTATTCCGTTTTCGGTGACGGCTGAAATCCCTAAGGTGCCGCCGGGCCGCTATTTATTGCACGTGCGCACGTTAAATGGCCAGGCCATCAACAAGCTGGTGGATTTGTAAGTGAATCTGTGAGCGGGTACATTATGCATTTATAATGCATGATTGACCGCAGATGCGCATTTTAGTTTTAAAAAACTTTTTTAATTTCTTGTACGAAAGCCTCAATGTTCTTGAGGCTTTTGTTTTCGTGGCGGTAGACAAGACTAATTTGATCTGAAAAAGTCGGCAGGCCTTTAATCACCTTAAGCTTATTTTTGGCATGCTCGCCCACCACGCGCGATGGCAAAATAGCTCGGCCCGTTCCGGCCACTGCGAGCTGCGTGGCGAGCTCGAGACTCGTGGTTTGAATTGTACGCAATGGCACTTCGTCTGCAGCGTTAGTCTTTTGTTTTCTCAGCTTGGTGAGAATATCTTGCACCTGCAGTAAGTTCGGGTCGTAAATTAATGTCGAAGACGCATTAGCAGCAAGTGCAGAATCTGAGCTCTCCCACACAGTGACAGTGTCAGAGGTTAATTTGTGGATCACCAAATCAGGGTGCGGTGTGGGGTTCACAACCACTCCCATTTCCAGTTTATAGTGAATCACGCGGTCGACAATGTGGCGTGAAAGATCGTGCTCAAGCACCACTTCAAGATTTTGATGTTTTTTAAACAGCGCGGGTAAGAAATGCGCTACAGAGTATAGTGCCACGCTCACATGACACCCCAAACGCACGACACCGGTGACTTCGCTAGTGGTGGATTTGGCTATACGACGAATGCCCTCCCACTGATCAATCAGCAATTGAAATTGTGTGCGCAGACGGTGCCCAGCAGCTGTTAGCTCGACGCCCTTTTTGCTGCGAATAAGTAATTGTGCGCCCGCCGCGGCTTCAAGACGTTTGCATGCTTGCGTGAGGGTGGGTTGAGTAATGCCTATACGCTCGGCCGCACGCGAGAGATTTTTAGTTTGTGCGACTTCAAGAAAATAGCGAAGGTCATAAAAGTTAGGTTCCATAGGATTTATCTATCACAAACATTTGATCTATCAATTTTATTAATCGTTTCGAAAAAAATATAAGTAATAGCGAGAGAACGTAATTTTAAAACTTGTAAAAAGGAGAGCGAGATATGAAAAATGAAATGAGTGGACGTCGGGGTTTTTTGTTAGGTTTAGGTAGTGCCGCTCTCGGTCTGGCAGCGGCCACTAGCGTTTTAAAACCTGTTCAAGCCGCAGCAGAAGGTTGCGGAGAACTGATAACGCCCGTGCAGCCTCAGGGACCGTTTTATCCCATTCACGATCAGTTGGATAAAGACAACGATTTGACTCGTGTGACGGGCATTAGTGGGCAAGCCAGAGGCCAATTGATTTATGTGCGTGGTCAAGTAAGCGATCAGCTCTGCCAACCTGTTGCGGGCGCTTTGGTCGAGATTTGGCAGGCGTGTGAGTCTGGCCGTTATAATCACCCTGGCGACCCTAATACCGCTCCGCTCGATGATCATTTTCAATACTGGGGCCAAGCCGTGACTAATGCGAAAGGTGAATACGTTTTTAAAACCATCATACCTGGGGCTTACCCTGCTGGCGACGGTTGGGTTCGCCCACCGCATATTCATTTTAAAGTGAGTCGTGTTGGGGCTCGTGATTTGATTACGCAAATGTACTTTGCCGGGCAAGACCTCAACGATCGCGATTTGATTTTGCAAGATTTGCCGGCTGACGAACAGGCGAAGGTAGTCGTGCCACTACGCGAACCCACTTCGGAATTCGAACCGAACTCTAAAATCGCCAATTTTGATATTGTGCTTCGGCGCCTGACTCGCGGTTAGCGAGCAGGTCGAGCGCGCCGCCTCGGTTCGCCGGTTAACCAGACTGGCTTAATGAGGTGGCGAATGGCCGATTTTAGCGAGCCGGCTTAATTATCCGGCTCCGCGGGCGCTCTACGATTCACCATTTTGGCGGCTTTCTTGCGCGCGTACATGGCAACAAAAAATGTCGATTTGCCAAACAAATAAGGGAAAGCCGTCAAATTCGATCTCTCATAGTCCGCCAATTTTTTTTCCATCAAGGGCGAGTCACTGCCAATTTCCAGTGAATTAAAATACCAAAAGGTATCGGGTATCACGGCGTAATCTTGTGGATAACTGTAAGGCCCCGCCGTATAGACTTCTTGCCTTGGACCAAGCATTTTTAGATAGAACGCGAGGCAAGGATACATTTCATAGGTGAGCACAGGCACATTGAACTCGGGAACTTTTGAGAGAAGTAGAATATGCTCAGCAACAGATCGGTATGGCGTTTTTATCACAGAAAAATACTGACCGTTAGGTACTAGTAGTATCTCGTACGAAGCTTGACCCAAAAAACACGCCAAAAAAAACGCCATGTACCGATTGTAGGGCAAGCGCAAACAGAGCAGCGTCGCCGCCAGAACCGTCATAGGCAAAACCACAATCGCGTGGTTAGGAAAAAACTTGCCTTGGCCTTTTAGCTGAAAAACTGCAAAGACCAAAAATAAATAGCCAGCCGCGATGCTTAAGCAAATGAGTTCTTTTTTATAATCAGCCCAACGGCCACGCACCCCTTGAGACGAGCGAACGAATAAAGGCCACACGAGCCCGCACAATGCCAAAAGTAAAATGACTCCTTTGATCCATCTCGCATGGGGCAAGGCAAAATCAATAAAGGCGGCCGCCATTTCAAAGAAGCCGGGTGGTGTCGTCTGTATATGTGGTGGCCATGCAAAAATGAATTGATAAAATATAATCTTTAGCCAAGGCGTGTATAAGAGCAATGTAATAAAACTGAGAAGCAAGAAAAATTTAATTTTATCGCGCGAATAACAGAACAAATAGGTCAGCCACACCAGAGATGAAACGAAGACGTACACCACACCAGAATAGTGAAGCCACATCAGAACTGACGCGGTCAAAACATAACCGGCCGCCAGCCATTTGCTCCTTCTATTTTCATTTTCAAAAAATACTTCGAACGTAAAAAACAAATTAAGCAACGAAAACAACGTGAGCAATGTGTAAGGTCTAGCTTCTTGGCTGTAATAGACAGCTGGCGGTGCAGTGGCCCAGAGAAATCCGGCCAATGCGCCGGCGGTGTAGGTGAACCATCTTTTGCCGATTAGAAAAAACACACCAGTCACCGCAATCCCTGCAACGGCGCTCAGAAAACGGGCAGAAAATTCAGATATGGGCATGGCTTCAAGCACGAGCTTTAATAAAATGTCATAAAGAGGCGGGTTAAAATCATTCGCGCGCCGCTGAAAAAGATGGCTCAAATCCATTTGCGAGGTCTCAATGGATAAAATTTCGTCGAGCCACA
>JAYUVI010000018.1:0-3733 GCA_043754135.1 Bdellovibrionales bacterium
ATATTCTTCTATGAAGTTCCCACTGGCTTGCCGTGGCTTAGCGCCCCAGCGCACATGAGAAAAGCGTAACCCGCGTCTTCTATGATGACAATGCTTAAACCCCAAGGGTATGGGTGTTGATAAAGGTGGGGACGTATGAAATTTTTAATTTCGATGGGTTTGTTATTAGGCTGTTCTGTAGTGCTGGCCACGAATTCGACCGACGATCAGCGCGAGCGCGCTCACCGTTTTTTTAAAATGCGACGGGCTTTGCATGAAGGCGCCGACATGGTTCTTAATCATGGTTTCAAACGCAGCGAGCTCGGGCAGAAAGTGGGCGCTATACTCGCGCCTTGCAAATTCTCGCGCGATCACGATGAAAAAGGGCGCTCGCGACTCTCATTTCATGGTGCCGACTGCCAAGTGAACTATGTTCTCGTGACTAAAATGTTTTGGTCAGACAGCGAACACTTACATGTCGAACAGCACCTCGACATCAAGGTGTTGGGGGCAGATGTGCAAAAGTTGGTGGACATTCAAGAGATCCACCAAAAGCGCGAACACAATCTGACTTTTGACAAAACGGCCAGCGGCGATCTTATGCTTTTATCTTCGTATGACCATTTTTATGATCAGGTGCGGGTGCAAAGTGGTTTGATCCACAATGTAGACGAAAACTTTGATCTTGAAGTGATGCTGAATGAATCGCGAACAAGTTTTTCTATAGAATTGGGTAAAAAACTGGTTTCCGGTGTTTTTTTAGAAAAAGCTGACAAGAAATTTTGCTCCCTCGATAAGGTCGATCAACCCTGTGAGGAATTCGCTTACGTATATGGTTACGGTGACTAGACTATAGTCTAGATAGTTTGACTGCGCGGGTTGCTAGCTGCCAGCCGTCGCCTTGACAGAAAAACTAATCTCGCCGACCCTGAAAATGAAGTTCTTTTAGAGGGGGTTTTATGCTCAGTCGTCGTGAAGTTTTAGGTCTATTACCGATTGTGGCCGGGGCCATCGCGTTACCCACTCACTGGCAGCCCATCACGATTGATGACAACACTTCGCATGACGATTTAGCGCTAGAATTTGTGCACTTAACGGGGATGTCAGGTTGGTTGCAATCCGTTCACCGCGATGCTTTTAGTAACTTGGCGAAAAACTTGCCCGAACAGTTCGCGAGGCTTGACGCAAAATTCACTTCTGAACAGTTTTGGGAAGAGCAACAAACCAAGAACGCCGATATTTTGAATGCTCATTACGAAAAGTCTTTCGATGCTGTCGTGGCAGAAACTAAAAACGTGTTGTCACGTTCTGAATTACTGAAATTAATTGAATTTTTTAAAAGTCCGATCGCAAAGAAATTAATTGATGCGACGTCGAAGATGGCTGGTTTAAATGATGTGCCGGCCAGTTTGCAACAGACTATTCTCAGGTCTGTTGAGCCTGAGTTTGCTATATACTACAAGGCGTAATACGCTTTTTCGGTGAATGCAGAAGCCGTCAATTATAAAAAAAGTTTTTTATGGCGTGCACTTCAAGCGCCTTCTTATGGTTACGATCGTGACGGTGAATTTTACACGCCGACAAACCTCGAAATCTTACAAGAATATGGTCGACGCCTGAATATTTTTAAAACCCGCAAAAACTGGATCGCATTTTGGTTTCTTATCAGTTTTATCTGGGGTCTATGGAATTCGGCGATTTATTTTTCGTACTATTTTAGCTGGGCGAGTCTATTTTTTGCGGGTGCGTGGTTTGTGCTACAGGGGCATTTGTGGGATCTCGTGCATCATCGCGGTTTAACTCACGGGGCGTTTAAATTTAAAAATCAGTTTTGGAGTCAGCTCTTTCGCATTATCAGCACGCCACTGTACCCAGAAGAAATATATGACTTTGCACATAAGTGTCACCACCAGTTTTCTGATAAGCCGGGTGACCCGTACTTTCCGAAAGCCGGGTTATTTTATTTATTCTTTACCGATGTGAATCATCAATTGATCAATCACCATTTGAGTCGCGAAGAGTACGCGACCTTACGTCGCTCGCTTTCGCGCTACGTTTTGTTTCTCAATTCTTACGAAACTTATTTGAAGTGGGGTACGCTCGCTCACCCAGCAATTTGGATCCCCCGGGTTGTAGCGATTTGGCTGGGTCAATTTCTCTTTTTCTACTGGCTGGGCGGGCCTTCGTTCGGTTATGCCTTTTGCCTCTCATTGTTTATCATGGGAGTTTACTATCGCACGATTAATTTTTGTCTACATGGCTATGGCCACGACAAGCGTCGCCCTGGCCAAGAGTTTAATGACGACTGGGCTTATAATCATTGGTGGGCGATTCTCTCGGCCGGTCAGTGGCACGGGCATCATCATCTTTACCCCCGCAGTGCGAATACCGGGTTGATGTCGCACCAAACCGATCTGCCTTTTAGGCTCGTTCGGCTTTTAGAACATCTGGGTATTGTCACTGATGTACAAAATGCGGTACCTGATTTTGAGCGTAAGTATCTTGGCGGTGCAAGTAGAACTGGGACCGCTTCGCCCGTTCATAATTGCTAACAGGTAGCCTCGCTTTTTGGAATTAGTTAATTTGGTTCTCGGTTTGACTTCTATCAGTCGCTTCAATTAGGTTGAGCTATCACTGTCGGTGGGGGTCTATTTGAAAATCAATTTCACCTCGCGAAAATCATTCAGTCGAGCTATCGCTAAGCTTGACGCCATTCGCGACCACCAGATGATTGTGCGCATGATGTCGCGCGAATTCGGTTACGAGGCGGAGATCACCTTTGATATCGGTTTTATGCGAAGTCTGGGTGCTTTAAAAATTTCGGCGTTACTCGAAAAGACTCAGCAGCTGCATAAGCAATCGGTAAAAAGGTATGAAGACACTTTTATCATCATCAGCGAAATGACTTTAAATGGTTATGACAGCGAAGTCGGTCGTGCAGCTTTGCAGAAAATGAATGCTATTCATCAGCGTTTTCAAATTCAAAACGAGGATTACCTTTTTATTTTATCGATATACGCTTTTGAATTGATCGATTGGCTAGAAAAAAATGCTTGGCGAAAAATCACCGTAAAAGAAAAAATGGCTTGGTTTTATTTTTGGGTTCAGATTGGTCAGCGTATGGGAATGCAAGACATACCTTACACCGAAGCCGCGTTTCGCCAATTCGTGAGTGAATATGAGGATAGTCAGGTGCAGTATGCCCCGCGAAATCATGAGTTGGCTAAGGCCTATATGGCCGTCGTTCGCGGACGAATTTACTTTTTAAAATACACTTTGCAGTCGCTTGTGCTTTACGGTTTGTCTGAACGTTATCGTGTGGCATTGGGTCTTAAGCCTATGGGCGTGTGGCGTAAAACTTTAGCCATAGGTAGCATTTGGCTGCGAAAAATTTCACAGAATCTTGTACCCTTTATTATTCTTTCAGATTTACGCAGACGCTACAAATCGTACCCGAAAGGTTACGATGTTAAAAACTTAGGCCCCTCGGCCCCTATGATTCATTAATGACGGCGAATTTAGGCGCACATTTAAATTTACTTTCGACCGACGCCTGGATGTTTCAAATGGGTGAAACCCATGATGTTACTTCAGTACGCGAAGAGTCTGTGCGCACGGCTCGCATGATTCACAATTCAGCTCGTGAGCGGCAGCTGCAAACTGTTTTGACTTTAAGTGGTGGAGCCGATAGCGAGTGCATGGCCCAAGCTTTTCTTGAAGCGGGTGTGCCATTTCGTGCCGCCATTATGCGTTT
>JAYUVI010000019.1:0-8563 GCA_043754135.1 Bdellovibrionales bacterium
ACAAAGTTCTCGTGTAATTTGAGTTTCGAAGAAAAAACACGATTTGATGCTGGGCTCGTAGGAACGTAGCGCGCGAAAAATGTCGTCAAGAACTAAATACTTTTATTGATCACGTCATATTAAAACTAGAAGGTAAAGATCAGAGGTAAAGTTCAGAGGTAAAGACCAGAGGTAAAGACCAGAGGTAAAGTTCAGAGTAAAGTTCAGAGGTAAAGATCAGAGGAAAAGTTCAGAGGTAAAGTTCAGAGTAAAGTTCAGAGGTAAAGTTCAGAGGTTGAGGTCAACTCTTACTGCCGCAGCGGCAGTGACAATGTGGCACCATATTTTTGTGCGATAGAAAAAGCTAACCTCTTGGTAGCTGCGATTTTGCGCCAGCTTACCGCGACTTTTTCGGACGGACTACTTTCGGTATGAAGTGGGTAACGTGCAGCTCACGCGGACGCGACCGCCTAGCGCACGTAGAGCCACGTACCAGTGATCAAAGACTCAGCAAAGTTTTAAACTCTGCCGTATCTTTAACAGCAAAAACTCCGCCGCTCTTACGAGAATCGTAAATAGAAGCGAGTAACTGCAAAGCGATCGGCGCCACTTGCGGAGCGGCTTGGGGTTTGTTCAAGCAAAGTTTTTCGCACACTTCAAATAAATCAGAAACTTCAGGCACGCCGTAAGTTTTGCCAGAGCCTTTTAATTTATGAAATATTTCACGTAGACCTGAAGTATCGCCGTTAGCAGCGAGCTTTTTTATTTCTTCAAGTTTTTGCGGCATGCCCGCTACGTAATCTTTGCGAAGGTCCGCCATCATATCGTCAAAATTCATAAATGAACGCCAGTCCTCATGATGCCACCTCGGTCTCGCGTGTATGGCGCTGCCACTTAGGTAAAGTGAAATAAAAAGTTGAGCCTTGACCTGGCGTAGATTTCACTCCGATTTGGCCACCGTGTTGCTCCACCAGCGCCTTGGCGATAGCTAAGCCCAGGCCGGTGCCTTTGACTAACGGATTTTGTGGGCTTGTCGCTTGACGAAATTTTTCAAAAATAATCTCTTGGTCTTCAGGTGCGATACCGCGTCCACGATCAGCGATTTCAATGCGTATAAAATTGCCGTCATCGACCACAAAGCGCACAGTCACAGTTTCACTTCTCGGGCTGTACTTGACCGCATTCGATAGCAAATTCATCAGAACCTGTTGAATACGATCGCTATCTATATGCAAATCAAAATCGTGCGCGCCCTCGACCGCCAATTTTACATCCGTTGCTCGGCAAAAACCGTGCAAGCTTTTAAAAGTGGTGTCGGTAAGTGTATGCGCCCACGCCCAATTGCAGGCGAGGGGGAACTGCCGAGCTTCGATCTTCGCTAAATCCAACAACTCATTAATCAATCGAATTAAGCGATCCGTTTCACCCAACGCAATCGCCATTAAGTTTTTAGTAGTGGCATTCATTTCGCCGGCAACACCTGAATTCATCAAGCTCAACGAACCTTTGATCGACGTAAGAGGAGTGCGCAGTTCATGGCTCGCGATACTTAAAAACTCTGATTTCGCCTTATCTAAAGACTGCAATTCTTCAATTTGTGACAAAACTTTTTGGGCCATGGCATTGAAGGTGGAGTGCAGTTGACCGATTTCGTTGGGCGCAGGGACTTGAAACTCGTAAGAGTAACGATTGTTTAAAAAATCAACCATGCGCTTGCTTAAATCTTTGAGCGGAGTGAACACTTGAATCATCACGAAATAAATGAAGCCTAAAAGAAAAAGTGCCGTAGAACTCAAAGCAATCGTGCCAAAGTAGCTAGTGCGTTGTTTAAAGTACTGAATCATTGGGCTTAAGTAATTGCGATACTCGCCCTCGGCTTTAATCAAAAAATTGACATTATCAATGGACGGATTTTTCGCCACCGCTTGCACCGCTTTCTGGCGAAATTCGGCAGTGAGTGTCGGTGCGATCTTCAATAATTCATCTTCAGATAATCGCGGTGGTAGTTTCGCGCGCAATGCTAGAGCTGAATCGACAAGCGAATAACTCAATTCGTATTCAGAGCTGAGCGTTGAATAACTTTGAAACGATGAAAAAGCCAAAAAGCCAAACGCGCCCACCACACATAAGCAGAAGGTGAACAAAATGCCGACGCGTTTTTTGATTGAGCTCATGCGGCCCGCTTGTTTTTTAACATTTCAGTGATCTGTTGATTAAGCGTAACCGGGTCAAAAGGTTTGGGTATGTAGCCCACTGTTACAGGCGCAAATTCGACGACGCGTTTATCTTGCGGGTTTGCGCTCATAAAAATGACTGGTGATTGGCACTGCCCTGACTGCACGAAAGATTTGCACACATCAACGCCACTCATCTTCGGCATCATATCGTCGAGCAAAATAACATCGTACTTGTTCTCGATGCCGTGTTTGAAAGCACTTTCGCCGTCTTGCACCCACGTCACGTCGTGGCCACCGAGTTGCTCAAGCGTCAGCTTGGCAATTGTGGCGATGTTACCGTCATCTTCACAAAGTAGTATCTTCATGCTGATTTTTTACCATCCTTACGGATCGGTCCTTGTCCTTGCAAATAAATCCACGCCCGCACCTTTTGGTGAAAGCTGTCACTGACGCCAACAAATGAAACATTCACCTCGAAGTCGAACTCGAGAATTTTGCGACACAAAACCACTTTCATTTTCGGTGCTTGCTTCATTTGCATACGTTTAAAAATGTCAGAATCGATATGAATTTCTAAGCCCTCCATCACCTCGACCGGAGTGCGCAAAACCAAACCCAATTCAGAGATTTGCAGAAGTTTAGTTTCAAAAGTAAATTTGGCTATAGATGATGTCGAACCTTCGTAAAAGCGATAAGCGGCGCGCTCCATCGGTGGGTGTTTTTTGAAAATAGCCTCGACTTTGCCGACAAGCAAAGCGGGGTCGATGGGCTTCACGATGTACTCGTCCACCCCGGCGCGTACCGCTTTTTCGATGTCTTTTTTCTCGCGCAAGCCTGTGAGCATGCAAATGCCCATGCGTACAAATTTTTTATTATTCTTAACCGTGCGGGCGAGCTCGAAGCCTGAAAACTGGGGCATGTTGGCGTCGGTGATTAACAAATCGTAGAGAGAAGCGTTCAAAAGATCCATCGCCTTCAAGGCATCAGAAGCGGTGAAGACTTCATGGCCTGACATGCGCAAAACTTTGTCCACCAGCTTTAAAATATCGGGGTCGTCATCGACTACAAGAATTCTCGCCATACATGAAACATATCGGCCATTTACGAAAGCGAGTTGATGTCTTTATGTGCGCGAGTTAATGCGCAAAGCCCAATACACGGGGCAGCTGCCGAAACTCGCAGTTAGTAGCAGTAAAAAGCCGACGTAAGTCCAGATCGGGCCGCCGGCCAAGGCTAAGGTCAGTAAGAAAATCCCAACCAGGTAGCGTAATATGCGTTCTATAATGTGAATATTGCCAGTCATAAAATAAGGCCACTGCAACGGGCTTAAGTGTTTTTCATCGTCTGTTGCAGTTCACCAGATTGATACATCTCGAGCATAATGTCGCTGCCACCAATCAATTCTTTGTTCACATAGAGTTGTGGGATTGTCGGCCAATTGCCGTACTCTTTGATTCCGGTGCGAATCTCTTCGTCTTCAAGTACGTCGACCGTTTCAAATTTCACGTTGAGCTCTTTCAAAATAGCTATGGCACGGGCTGAAAAACCACATTGCGGGAAGCTCGCTGAACCCTTCATAAACAGCACCACTTTGTTGTCGGTGAGCATTTTGTCGATTTTAGTTTTGAGTTCGGGGGTCATGCTTGCTCCTTCACTTGGGTTTTGATTTCGAACGCGTGAACTTCGCCAGTTTTAAATTCTTCGCGAAAAAGATCAAGTATAGCCTGGTGTTGCTTAATACGCGAAAGTCCTGAGAATTGTTGAGCTTTCACGCTTACATAGAAGTGATCTTTGGTGCCGGTGGTGTCCGTGATTTCGACTTCGCTGCCGGGGTATAGGCTGCGAATCTTGCTGGCGATTTGTTCTTCTGTCATGCCTCTGACGTATAGCAAAAATCGCAGGGGAAAAACTACTTTATTTTTAACACATAGTGTTATACATACAGAAACGTGAGTGAATATTTTGAGACCGCAGATGAATCGCATATCAAACGCGAAAAGGCCAAAGCACGTGAATTGCGCCAGTCACAATGGTGGAGAAATCAGCTAGGGACTGGAATTTGCTACTACTGTGAACAAAAATTCAGCAAAGAAAATTTGAGTATGGATCACGTGATCCCGATCATTCGGGGCGGAAAGTCAACGCGTTCAAATGTCGTCGTTTGTTGCAAGGATTGTAACTCAAAAAAAAAATATCATACGCCTGTCGAAGTCGCGATCAACGCGGGCAAAGAAAAGGCCGAAGAAGATTGAACCTTGAATTTTTTCGCGTTGTAGGCCAAGGTTTAAAAAATCATCTTAATAGTTTCAAAGGATTGTAAGCGTGATGCGTCTTTTAAGGCACGCGGGATAGGAATTAGAGTGGCAAAGATTACGCAACATAGTACCGCGGAGTATTTCGCAAAGAACTTGCAGCAGGTGGGCTTTTCGTCGCCAACCAAAGCAGTACTCACGACTTTAAAAGAAGCAGTGGATAATTCTTTAGATGCTTGCGAAGAAGCCGGTATTTTACCTGAACTCGATATTTCGATTAAACGTGTAGGTGCGGGTTCGGCCAAAAATACAGATTTGATTGAAATCATTGTAGACGATAATGGGCCTGGTATTGAGGCCGATGACTTGCCTTCAGTTTTTGGAGAGTATTTGTCATCATCGAAGTTTGGCCGTGGTCGTTGTTCGCGTGGTCAACAAGGTATTGGTATTTCAGCGGCGACGACATGGGCACAGCTCACGAACGCCGCGGGTGTGTTGGTCGTCAGTAAGACTAAAAATATGCGCAAAGCTGTTGGCGGGCAAGTTGATGTCGACATTAAAGCGAATAAGGGTTTGCTTAAGAAAAAAGAAACTCTCGATTGGGATCGCCCGCACGGCACCAGCGTGACTTTTCGTATCGATGGTCGTGCGCAGTTGAATGGTGATGGTGGCTTGCTCACGTATCTAGAGGGTACAACGCTCGTCAACCCGCATTTAAATTTGAATTACAAGTTGATGGATGGCGATAAGGTGTCAGTTAAGCGGGTGAGTGACACCGTTCCTGAAATCCCGCCGCCGTCGTTACCGCACCCGCACACGATGAAACTAGGTGAGTTTATGACTCACGCGCATTTGTTCGGCAAAATTTCTTTAGATAATTTTTTACGCAAAGGTTTTTCGCGTGTTTCTGATGAAGCCATTAAAGGTTTTGTCGGCAATAAATTACCTAAAGGTTTTTTAAATAAAGCGGTGAACGCTTTTTCTGAAACCGAATTCAAATCAATTTTCCAATCGATACAGGCGACTGAGTTGCAGAACCCCTCGACGCGTTCAGTATTAACTGTTGGCGAAGAGTCTTTGTCGAAAAGCATTCAACGTTTGGGACAAGTGGATTTTTTTAGCGTGGTCGCACGCAAACCTACCATTTGCGATCATAAGCCAGTGGCAGTCGAAGTGGCTATCGCGCGATTTATCGCCAAACAAAATTTAGGTGACGAAGATTCACAAGTGCAGCTTTTACGCTTTGCCAACCGCGTGCCTCTGCAATTTGATAAAGCGGCGTGCGCGATTACTCAAGCGGCCGAGTCAGTGAATTGGCGCTCATATGGTTTGGGGCAAGCGAAAGATAATTTGCCGCTGGGCCCTTATGTATTTGCGATTAGCGTAGTTTCGCCGTTTATTAAGTTTAAAAATGCATCGAAAGAAACGATTGATGCGAGCGATGAGTTGGTTGAAGAAATCCGCCGCGCACTCATGCAGGCAGGGCAAAAACTTTCTCGCCACATTAAACGCGAAACGAGTGCGGCCGATCTTGAACGAAAACTTCAACACATCGAAAAGTTTGGCCCGATTTTGGTGGAGTATCTAGGCAAAGTGGTCGATGCACCAAAAGCTCGTATGAAACGTGCTGAAGAAGGTTTAACAAAACTTCTTGGGCGCGACAGCAAAGAGGCCAAGCAAGAGCTTGTGGTGGCTGAATCTGAACTGGCCGCGCTAAAAGCCAAACAAAGAAAAAAGGGCGTTGAGCAAATAGATGAGGACGCAAAAGATGACTAAAAATCCGGCCACATTAAGAAGATCAGATAAAGATATACCTAAAATGGCCAGCGCGATTTGCGACGAGATGCTCAGTGATCTTGAGCAGGCGAAACGCCCGGTGCTTGAAGCCGTGAAGTGTTCACTCGACAACAGTCTTTACGACCCAAAAGTGGGCTATTTTACTCCCGGTAAAAAAATGGTCGAAACAGAACTCAATGTTTCATCTGTACAAAAAATGGCCCGCACGGTTTTCTTTCTCGATGTGTTGCTTAATAACATTCGCACTGGTGCTGTAAACACAAAGCGTGAGCTTTATTATATGGCTAAAGGTTATGTGAAATCTGAAGCTCGCCTTAAGCCACTCGATTTTGAGGAACAAGAAGAGAGTGATTCAGTTATTCAATTTATTTGCGACATGTTGCAGGTTTATCGTGAAGAGATGAACTGCTTTGCTAACGATCGCGGTGGTCAGACTTATTCAAAGCAATTGATTGTCACTGAGTCTTTGCCAGATGGCACACGCGCTGAAATCGACCTGGGGTCCATGGGTACAACGCCCTTTCAACCGAAGAACAAGCCGCAAGTTTTTAGATTAAGAGCTAGTAGTAAAATTGATTTTTGTCTTGTGATTGAGTCTGAAGGTACGGCGAACACTTTGGTGTCGAACGGCTTCACTAAGCGCAACAAATGCATAATGGTCGGTGCTCAGGGTGTGCCGAGTAACGGTGTGCGCGGTTGGGTACGTACGATTCAAGATCAATTGAAGATCCCGGTTTATTTTTTTGGCGATCTCGATGCGTACACTTTGCAGAATATTTTTCGTACACTAAAAGCCGGTTCAGCAGCGTCACTCATTCGTAACCGAGAGTTTTCAGCTCCTGAAGTACGGTTTTTAGGAGTACTGCCGGAGGATGTGAAGAAGTATGACCTTCATTGTTACGGTGTATCGGAAAAAAATCAGGCTGATGCCCGCTCACTGAAAAAAGCTCGTGATGTGTTACAAAATGACCCCTTCTTTCACGATAAGAAGAATAAAAAGCTTGCCGACATTCTCAATTGGCTTTTGAAAAATAAAGTTCGTTGCGAACAGCAGGCACTTTTTTCGATTAACCCGAAAGACCCCACGACGCCCGAGCGCGTAATTTTAGAAAAAATCAAAGCCGGCTCTTACGTTTAGGATCGAACTGTGTTGGCATAAATCTTTGCACACCAAGGTGGTGAGCGAGGGGGATTTATGTCACGGTCGATTTGTTGGTTGAGTGCTTGGTTATTTTCTGTGTTAAGCGGTTCTGTGTATGCGCAAACTTCGCTGCAGCTTGAAGTCACGCCACCACCATTGCAAATTCACGAAACACCTAACCTACAAAAAGTGGAAGAAGGTTTTTACCGTGGCGGCCGGCCTGAAAAAGACGCTGACCTGCAAGAGCTTAAAACTCGTTATGGTATTAAATCGATCGTCAATCTACAGAGCTCGATTTTTAGCGAAGAAAAAGTTGACGATGAAAGCGATTGGGCGCGGGCGAACGGAGTTGAGTTCGTGAATTTTGAAATGCACCCATTTAGGCGCCCTTCAGTGCGGCAGTTGATCCAGTCACAAGAATTATTAGCGCGCATGCCCCGACCGCTGTTTTTACACTGCCGTCATGGCAGCGACCGTACGGGTATAGTAGTGGCCGCTTATCGCATTCAAAACTACGGCTGGTCAGTCGACCGCGCGTTTGATGAAATGCTTGAATACGGTCACAACGCCACATTTCTGCGAGATTGGGACAAAGTCTTAGAACGTTTTGCTCGACAACAAAACGGTGGAGAAAACGTGAGTTGGACTTTAGAAAACCTTGCCCATCAGGTCATGTACACCGGCGTCGCGCAGGCGTTGTAAAATCTGATAAGCGTGCTTGCCGCCTCTTAATTCGTAGCGACCGGTTTCGTCTGACTGCTCAAACAAGGCATCGCGTAGCGCAGTGGCCAGACGTACATTGGCGGGTGTGAGCTTGCCTGAATCAATGGCGCCCGTGAGTTCTTTATAAAGACTCGGCGTAAATTCGAGAATCAACTGGCCGCCCGTTTTGTAAGTTTCCAACTCGTTGTAGTACTCTCGACGAAAATCGATAAAGTCTTTTTGGTTTGATGTCGCGATGGTCGCAGCATCTTGCAATCCCACTTTAATCAAGCAACTGTCGGCGATGGCTTGTTGCCAGTAAATCGCGTGTTCTTTATCGTCGAAACCCGAACGGGCATGATAGTTATGTGAGCCAATAATAAAAGCTTTGCGATAATCTTGATCGCCGAATTTTTGGCAACGGAACGCAGCGCCTTTAAAGTGAATCATATGGCCAGCCTGTACGCGAGCCACCTTGAAACTGAATTGCGAGGGGTACTCGCGTAGCATTTGAC
>JAYUVI010000020.1:0-2268 GCA_043754135.1 Bdellovibrionales bacterium
TGAAATTAAATTAGAAAAGCCCATTGCTAAACTTACACCAGTTGGTCTTCAGTGGCAGATCGAAGCGCTTACTGGAGAGTCTCTGGGCTTTTATGATCAAGTGATTTCGACCATGCCACTCACGCTGCTAGTTCAGGCTTTACCCGTAACCCCACCCGAAATATCAGTAGCGGCGCGAGCCTTGCAGTTTCGTAACACTGTTTTGGTGTATGTGCAGACGACGAAAATACACGGGTTTACTGATCAGTGGCTGTATGTGAATGACGAAAACATAAAGTGCGGTCGTATTACCAACTTTTGTAATTGGAGTTCTCAGCTTTGCTCACAGACCGACCACACAGTTTTGTGTTTTGAATATTGGGCTAACGATGGCGAACCAATTTGGTCATTTAATGGCGAAGAAATGCGCGAGTTAGTGGCGAGTGACTTCGCAAAAATCTCGTTATTGGCGGGTCATGAAATTCAAGAGCTTGAAGTGGTGAAACTTCACCGCAGTTATCCCATCTACAAGACTGGTTATAAGGATCACTTGCAAACGCTGATCGATTATCTTTCACAGTTCCAAACTCTTCACCCCATCGGGCGTTACGGCAGTTTTAAGTACAATAATCAAGATCATAGTATGCTGATGGGTTTGCTCGCCGCTGAAAAAATATTGGAAAACAAAGCTGTGGACTTATGGGCGGTCAATAACGACAGCGAGTACCAAGAAAAAGCGCGTTTTGACGAACAAACAAATAGAGCAGACATTCGCGAATGACTGTTGGGTGATAGAGTTAATTCGTGAGGTCAATTGTGAGGCGGTGGCGCTGATTGAGATGGAATGTATCGAGCATGAGCCAAAATGGAATCGCAAGTTTGGGTCATAGTTTTATAATTTTCAAGAAAGAAATTTGCCGTTTTAAGAGCGTCTGAGTTTTCTAAGGCATCTAAACTGTCGAAGAGAATGCGATAAGCTCGTCGTTGTTCAGCCACTTCAAATTTGTACGTGTTTTTTAATAGCCACGCTGAGCCTATTGCAGAGATCGCCCAAAGCTCAGGTGCGTTGTACATACTGACCGCAAACCCAATGGCGCCTGCGAAAACCAAGCATCCGGCGAATGTGCGGCCTGCAGCTTCGCAAGTGGGTCTGAGGTTTTCACGCCAAGTACTAAGCACATTGTAGAATTGCGCGACAATACCGAGATGAAAAAATACTACTGGCTTTTCTCTGGCGACTTCAATAAGCGTTTCAACCTTATTACCGCTGTTCTCTGGTAGATGCTGCAAAACGGCTTCATTCATAGCGTGTAATGTTGCGCTTGCTCGCCTTTGACCATCTTGATTGGTGTAGTCATTATAAAAAAGTAGGGCATTGGCGAGTCGAGTTGCTAAAATTTCATTTAGTTTCGATTCCATTACACTTATTTCATCGACTTGTTTTCTACTGATATCGTGAGTGCTGGTATAATCGGCTAAACTTTGGGTGAATTCAAAAGCCAGTTTAATTTTGTTGTAGAGTGCCTGCGGGTTGAGGGTCAACTTGGGCCGGCCGGGATCTAACTTGTCATACTTTTCGAAATTAAAGATAAAATAAAATTCGCGCATCACATTTTCATACTGACTGACAAGAAAATCATACTCGTTCGTATGCCCGGGGCTTGATTGAGGAATGAGTGTAGGTTCTGCCGCCGACGCCAGAATGGGCGACAATGTCAAAATTATAGTCAATATCGTCGAACGCCAGCGATTTAAAGTCCAATTGAGAAACATAGGGTTTTGGTCAGTGCAACGTGAGTGCCATAAATGTGCGGTGAAATCTTTTCTGTTGAGCTAACCCTTCGCAGTTGATGAAATCGAGTGACTTAAATTGTCGCTTTTGGGCTCGTGCCATTTGAAAAAGTAATGGGTCCGATCAAACGATTTTATAATCCAAAAAAATTTCTGTTTAAAAGAAGTTTTTGACGACGAAGCTCAGCTTTATTTGATAGTCTGCGATCACTTTCTGAATAGAGGTAAAATGTTTCACGTCAAAACTCATTTATTTTTTTCAATAGTCCTAGTGGCTTTCAGTGTGATGTTGACATCGCAAAAAGCAGATGCGCTGCCGTACACTAAAGTTTGCGGAAATCTCACCGAAATGATGTTTTCAGATAGTGGTGCAAAATACGTCGTGCACGCTATGCCACAGCCGGGGAATCACTATTATTTCGAGATTGTATTAGCAGATCCGAATGGTGAAGAATTTCTTAAAGCCAATAAATACCTGTGTTTTTCTGGCCAATCTTT
>JAYUVI010000021.1:0-2403 GCA_043754135.1 Bdellovibrionales bacterium
TGAAGCGCAAAAAATGTTTCATGAGAACTATGCATTTTTCTCAAGTACTTCAAAGTACATGCAAACTCATTTCCAAACTTTTGCCGATTTAGCGATGAGTCGGTATATCACTGATAAACCCAAGTCATTTGTTGTCGAGCTTGGTAGCAACGACGGCATTATGCTCAAGCACTTTCACCAAGCCGGCGTGCCTCACTTAGGAATTGAGCCGTCAACGAACGTCGCTGAGGTCGCTCGCGAACAAGGCATCAACACTATCAGCGAATTTTTTGATTTGCCCCTGGCTGAACGCTTAGTCGGTGAGCATGGTCATGCTGACCTTGTGCTCTCGGCCAATGTCATGTGCCACATACCCGACATCAACTCGGTAGCCGCGGGTATTGCAAAACTGCTGAAACCCAAAGGCGTTTTGATGTTTGAAGACCCTTACCTGGGGGATATGATCGCTAAAACTTCTTATGATCAAATTTATGACGAGCATGTTTTTATTTTCTCAGCTACTTCGGTGCAAAATGCATTTGGTCGTCATGGTCTTGAATTAATCGATCTCTTGCCACAAATCACCCACGGCGGTTCGATGCGCTATGTGCTGGCGAAAAAAGGCGCCCGCCCGGTTTCAACAGCCGTGGCACAAATTCTCGCGAAAGAACACGAGCAAGGGTTGCATCAGCCTGAGACCTACAATCTCTTTCGTAAACGTTGTGAAGCCTCGAAAGAAAATCTACTCAAACAACTGCAGACTTTAAAAAAAGCTGGCAAACGCATTGTGGGTTACGGTGCAACTTCGAAAAGCACCACAGTAATGAATTATTGCGGTATCGGCCCTGAGCATATCGAATTTATTTCTGATACCACTCCGATCAAACAAGGAAAACTCACACCGGGCACGCACATACCTGTTAAACCTTATGAAGAGTTCACGAAACAATATCCCGACTACGCTTTGCTTTTTGCATGGAACCACGCCACCGAAATTTTTGAAAAAGAACACGCCTACAGAAAACATGGCGGCAAGTGGATCACCTTCGTACCTAAAGTTGAGGTGCTCTAGTGATTTTATGTGCGAACCCACAGGCTCAATACCTCGCGCAAAAAGAGGAAATTCTTGAGGCTGTGGAGCGCACATTCGGCGGCAACAACTACATTTTAGGTTCTGAAGTCGCGACTTTCGAAAATGCGTTTGCGCAATACAATGGCTGTCGCCACGCTGTCGGCGTCAACAGTGGTACGGATGCGCTTGTTTTAGCTTTACGCGCCTACGATATCGGCGCGGGTGATGAAGTCATCACGGTGTCACACACGGCGCTCGCAACGGTCTCAGCAATTCTCGCCACAGGCGCGACACCTGTCATCGTTGATGTCGACCCTGAGTTTTACACCATTAATGTTGAAGCCGTTCAGCACGCAGTAACGACCAAAACAAAAGCCATTATAGCGGTTCATTTGTATGGCCAAGCGGCTGATCTTGCGCACCTACTCTCCCTCGCTGAAAAAGCCGGAGTGCCATTGATCGAAGATTGCGCACAATCCACCGGTGGACGCTATCAAGGTCAGCGTACAGGCAGCTTGGGCGATGTAGGTTGTTTTAGTTTTTACCCGACTAAAAACCTTGGCGCTATCGGCGATGGCGGCGCAGTGATCACGAACAACACGCGCCTTGCTGAACGCATCGGCCGTTTACGCCAATATGGGTGGGACCCCTCTCGCCAAACTCAAGAGCCGGGGTTGAATTCGCGCCTTGATGAAGTGCAAGCTGCTATATTAAACGTGAAACTTAAAACACTCGATGCTGCGAATGATAAGCGCCGCTTAATAGCCAAAATGTATTCTGAAGCGCTTATGGGGCTGCCACTCACCACTCCAAAAGTGCGGCCAAAAACAGAGCATGCTTACCACCTGTATGTGGTGACCACTGAGAACCATAAAACCCGCGAAGAATTAAAAAATTTTTTAGCGACTAAAAAGGTCATGGCGGGAGTGCACTACCCAACACCCGCGCACAAGCATGTTGGTTACGATAAAAAATGTGTTTTTAAAGATTCGCAATTGAGTGTCACCAACCAGTTGAGCGAGACTGTACTCAGTTTACCCATGTACCCCGAGTTAACTATCGATGAAGTACAAACTGTCATCATTAGCATTAAAGAATTTTTTTAAAGTCGCACCTACATGATGAAAATTCTCTGGATTTTACCTGGCTCTGAAAGCAACCAACAAAACCTCGTGTTCGCCCGTCGCGGTTTACCCAAACTGCGCGAAGCCGGCACTCAAGTGGATTGTTTTTATCTCGAGAGCCGCACCTCACCTCTCGCCGTTTTCCGCGCGTGGTTGCAAGTACGCCGCCTTTTAAAGACTACTCACTACGACTTGATTCATGCCCAATACGGTTCGTTGACCAGCGTA
>JAYUVI010000022.1:0-2537 GCA_043754135.1 Bdellovibrionales bacterium
AAAGGTGTGTATAAAGAGAAATCCTACAAACTCGGCTTAACTCCAGGGTATGAATTGCTCTACATGGATTTCGACCGTTCCGGGCAAATGACGAATATCAGTAAATCTTTAGTTTTCACAACCGACCTTATGCTTGTGATGAATGAAAAGTGGATTTCAAATTCAAGTTTTGAGATTCGTAAAGACGATTCTCTCCTGCCCGGAGTGGCAAGTGGCTCCGACGAGGATTCAGACGCCTACAAATTCACTGCTAAAAAAACCGAGATCACGCTCTTAGACAGTGCCAAGAAGAAAGCCCTTGTCGCAGGTGCAGGTTTCACTATCAACGCCTCACGCGGCAAAGAGAAAAAGTTTTTGCGCCCGGATTTAATGGCGATATACACAGCACCTGTGAAAAATTTTGAAAATCTCACTTGGCTCACGGGTTTCACATACTACTACCAAGTTTTTCAATCAGGCTCCGAGAACCGCAAAGACACTAACTTCACTTATCTTGTCGGTTTGAACCGCGTAGTGAATCCGCAATGGAGCTGGTCGACACTCGGCATGTACACTGTCAACAACTCGAATATTGTCACCAGCGACTACAGCAAATATTTGCTTATGGCCACTGTCACCTACGCCTGGGCCAAGTAACCGGGGTTAATCTTTAAGCTGGTCGAAGTCATGGAAATTGAATCATTACATTCGCTCGGGCACAGGAATGCCGAGCAACGCCAAACCTTGCTTCAACACCAAACCCGCCGCCGCTGCGAGTGACATGCGCGCCACTTTCAAGGCTTCAGTCTCGGCGCTGCCGATCGGGCACTCGTGGTAAAACACATTGAAGTTACGTGCGACGTCATAAAGGTAGTTGCAGAGCGCCGCCGGCTTGTAATTTTCGGCAGCATTTACGATTTGCAAATTAAACTGCGCCATATGAGCGGCGAGTGTGAGTTCCGCGGGGTGTTTCAGTTCACTCCACTGCACAGACGTTTCGGTATTGAAACCTTGCTTGCGAATTAGGCTGGCAATGCGTGCATACGAGTACTGAATAAATGGCCCCGACTCACCATCGAGTTTTAACCACTCGTTCATATCGAAAACAATTTTTTTATTGCTGTCTTGGCGAACCATGCCGTATTTGATCGCGCCTTTCGCGACGATTTCGGCCACGTGTTGAACCTCTTGCTCCGGCCATTCACCTTTGTAGCGCGCAAGATAATCGGTTTTCACAGTTTCTTCCATTCGATGAATCAGTTCTGTGAGTGGCACAATGTTGCCTTTACGTGAACTCATCGCACCATCAGGTAGTTCGACGTAGTTGTACTGTAAGTGAAAACACTGCTTCGCTTGTTCAAAGCCGACTTTTTCTAAGACTTTAAAAACTTGTTTAAAGTGCAGAGCCTGGCGCATATCTACAATGTAGACACTCTTTCCCACACCATAGTCTTCAAATTTGCGGCGCGCGAGCTCGACATCTTTAGTCGCGTAAAGTCCGGTACCGTCAGATTTGAGTAATAAACAAAAACCTAAGTTTTCGGCGTTGAGGTCCATACCGATCGCGCCTTCAGACAAAACAAGTTTGCCCTCTTTGTAATAGCGCTCAACGAGTTTTACCGATTCAGCGTCAACTTGCGACTCCCAATACCAAACATCAAATTTGACATCTGCCCAGGTGTAAACACTTTGCATGAGTTCAACCGACCATTCGCGCGTTTCTTGCCAAAGTTTATAATACTCGCCCGATTTTGATTCGAGCTGCTTGATGATAGCGGTCAGCTCATCTTTATTTTTGGCGCCCTTGGGAGAGTTTTCTTCATCTTCAAGTTTGAGATGCGCACGCGAATACATGCGACCCAACCATTCACCTTTATTGGCTTTGGGTTGCGGTTCTTGATTGTGATTTTTCAAATACCACAAACATTTTGCCACGTGCGTGCCCATGTCGCCCGGAAAGGTGCAGGTGATGATCTCGTAGTTCGCATATTGAAGAAGGCGCACGAGAGCATCGCCCAAGCAAAGATTGCGCATGTGCCCGACATGCAACTCTTTGTGGGTGTTCGGCTGAGAATACTCGATCATGGTTTTCGGCGCTTGAGCAGTCAGCTGAGTTTTAAAAAATTCACCGGAATGTATTGGCGCAAGAATTTTTTCGCCGAGGGCTACGCCACTAAATGTGAAATTGATGTAAGGGCCCAAAGCGGCAGCCATAAATGGCGCGCCGCCCGAGTTGCCGCTGGCCCCACTTGGCTTAGCGCCAGCGCCATTTAAATCTTCGTTTACGGCTGGCGAAGCTGCGATTTTCGCGGTGATTTCTTGAGCGATTTTAGGTGGCGCATTTTTTAGCGCCTTCGCCAAATTAAAAACCGGTAAACAAAGGTGACCCATTTTGTTGTCAGGTGGTTCGCTGAGTAAATTATAAATGGCTTCTGGCCCAGCCAGCTGTGGCGGTTGTACGCCAAACGCGGTGGCAATGGCTTGGCTCACGTTTTCAGCAATGAGGTTTCGCAACGGATCGAATTGTAAACGCATATTGCCGCCGACTTTACATGAAC
>JAYUVI010000023.1:0-4124 GCA_043754135.1 Bdellovibrionales bacterium
TTAAAAGTGCAGAGTCTAATTTAAAAAACTCATTCATTAAAAAAGTCTCAAATAGTTGGCCGTATTCATAAGTCGAAACGTCGACGGTCAGACTAGCTAATCGTTGTAGGGCCCGCACTACTCCTGTGTCGAAAAAATAAAATTTTGCTTTTTGTGTTTGTCGCTTACGTACGGATTGGCGAAAGGGGTTCAGGTATCGGCCGATCAAAGTGTCGACAAGAATTTCAAAGTGACGCTCAGACTGTTTTCTTGGTACACCTGAGTCCCGCTCTATAGCTGAATGATTAATTATGTGACCATTCGACTGGGCCGCTGAAACCAAAAACCTTCTGAAGGGCTCAAGATTACGCACCAATTGCTCGGCTGCGACCTCTTCTTTTAAAGAGGTATTAACGTAACTAAATAAAAAATCTGAGGCATCGTCAGTGTCTAATTTCTCATCCCAAATCTTGGGTAGTAAACCCACTTCGACGGCTTTTTGTAATTGAAAATTTGCACCCAACTCAAGTGCCGAAAATGGTGCGAGTTGCCTTTCAACGGCCCGGCCGGCGAGAAGGTTGGCTTTACCTGAGCCACGGCCGGCTCATCGCATGGTTGTTCCCAATCCTATCCAAAAAATTCCCACAGGCAAAAAGATTACATTGATATTCAGTACAATCGGTTGAATCACACACGAATTCGATGATTTCTCGCGCGCTTCTCTTTATGGACTACCTACTTAAATAGCCACTGATTAACGAAAGGCGAAAAGAATGAAGAGTTTAATTTTTACAGTTTTAACTGCTATCAGTTTGAATACCTGGGCCGATGCAACCGTGCCACCGGGATACCGCGAAATTACCGGCGACAAAGCTCCTTATATAACTGCGGTTCAAGACGCTGGCCGAAATTTAATAATAAAATCTTGTTCGAACGGAGTCGCATACAGCTTGAGTGAATCCCTCAACAGACTCCCCAATGCGTTCGGTTTATACATCTCTTCGAGTGGACAACCCGCTCTTATTTTTGATTTTCGAACGAAAACGAATGAGACGCAACGGTATGAGTATTACTTCACAACTTCAGCGGATCACAAAACGATAACCGCATTTGCTTTCAGCGTGCAGTCGTTTCGCGACACCAATACCGGCACTTTAATCAACCCGGTTATAACGCGCGAATGGAGCCCAGACAGCTACGTCACTTGCGACCTTTATCAAAACTGAGAATCGCAAGCAAACTGAGATTCAATTTCAAGAAAGCAATGATTATTGGGTCAGCCCAATTTAGAGAAATGGCCTGGGGTCAGGTCGACCACCCACCCCGAACAGCTCCGCTACCGGCCGGCGCCGAAGAGCACGACTGAAACCGTTTTCAAAATGATTTCAATGTCTCGAGTGAATGAGTAATTCTTGATGTAAAATAAATCGAATTGCAGCTTCTCGACGGCGTCTTCGACTGAGGCGCCGTAGGGGTACATGACTTGCGCCCATCCGGTTAAACCTGGCTTTACCAAGTGACGAAAATCATAGAACTGAATTTTCTTACGCAAATCCGCGGTGAATTCAGGCCGCTCCGGTCGCGGGCCTATGAAACTCATTTCGCCTTTTAGAATATTCCACAGCTGGGGCAGTTCATCGAGACGGGTCTTACGCATCAGCATGCCCATTCGCGTGATGCGCGCATCGTTTTTCGCCGCCCACTGGGCGCCTGTGCCTTTTTCGGCATCTTGGCGCATCGAACGAAACTTCCACATCACGAAATGACGGCCCTTGCGGCCCACGCGCACTTGTTTGTACAAAGCCTCGCCGCGACTCTCGATTTTGATTAGCACCACGAGCAGCAGCATCACTGGCGAGAGCACGACTAACATTAACGTCGAAATAAAAATATCGGTCAGGCGCTTCAAACGACTTGAAATATGACTGTGAATAATCGAAAAACCATCGGTAAATGCAAACCATGAATCATTCAAATTGCGGATCGGCACTTTACCGAAATAAAATTCATAAAAGTTCATTAAGCTCAACACAAGTCGACCCCGCATGCGGGCCTCCATAAATAGGCGTGTAATGCTGGCATCGGCGTCGGAGGTGACACGACTGTCGACAATGATGCCTGACCACTCCCGCTGCATTTGCGACTCTAATATATGTTTGTTGTCAGCCAGGGTGTGATAGTCGATCCACACTACTCCGGCGCCCATTTTTAATTTCGGCCAATCTTTTTGCAGGTTAATGTAACTGCCCTCGCTGCCCACGAGCAGCCATTCGTTCGTGTCGAGCTGTGCATTTTGCCGAGAGCTTACAAAGTGGCGAAAAACCAGTGAGTAGCAGGTGAAAATCAAAATCGAACCCAACAAAACACCGCGACCATAAACGCCCGTGGTGTCAGTCGCTAAAAAATAAAACCACGCGAATAAAATAAAAATGCTCGTCACCGAGGCGAACAGAATTTTGAGCGGCGAAAATAAACTCGAGCGCCAGTGCCGGGGCTCGTAAAGATCAAATATATAGTGGCTGAAAAAAAACGCGGCGAATACTACGTAAAGTTGCCCACCTTTATATAAAGCCGAAATATGGTCGCCCACCACCCCGCGGGGGAAGCGCACTTGCAGGGCCAGTAAAAAAGATACGATCAATCCTAGGGCATCGCCTAAAAGAAGAGCCAGCTGGATTAATCGTCGTTCAATGGTTTGTGAGGCGAGCATGTTGCTTAATTGTATGTGAGATGTGCCCTTCTTTGGCAAGGATGTAAGGTCTATCAACAGCCCAAAGGCGCCTGCGCGAATAAACCGTAAAGCGGCCTGGCCTTACGCTTGCAAAGTGTTTCGATGAACCTATTGAAGAAAAAGAATGGGAGTAGTCGCCATGGCGGTTGACATATGCTGTCACTTGCCGCAATGACGAACGCAACCTCTTGTTTTCAATAGATTTGTTACTTTTTTATAAATTAAATTGCGCACTGCGTATTTTTGAATATAATGCGCAGTGTAATAAAAATTCAAAAGACCTTAAGAAAGGATCTCACATGAAAAAAATCGTACTCACAATAGCGCTCGCCTCTTTGGCAGCGACGAATGTATTTGCAGCGGGCACACAAGCCGTAAAAGAGGGCGGTCGCGCTCTTCAAGAAGGTAAAAGACTGATGAGAGGTAACCAAGGTGCACGCGTTGGCACAGGTACAGGCGCGCAAGTCACTCAGTCAGCGGCAGCAGGTGCTGGTGCACAATCAGTAACAGCTCAGCCTATTACTGCTCCTAATATTAGTGCAACTACTGCACAAGCGTTGGGTCTAAACGTATCAAACGCAACTCAACTCGGTGATTACTGTGCTGATGCTCGCTCTTTGGGCGCAAGCGAGAGCTTGATCACAACTGCAGTTAAAGCACAAAAAATCAGTGTAGTGAGCGGAACAGCTTGTGTACTTGAAAAATTCTTGAAAACAGACGCAAACGTGAAACAGATCGTAGTACCCCGTGTAGAAAACATGTTGGGCGAAGCGCTCACTTCATCACCTACAGCTGACACGACTGTAGAAGAAAGAGCACAGCGTATTATTGCTGGAGCAAAAGGCTTGAAAAAAATCATGGACCAGCAAGCTCAAGCAGCTGGCGAAACAGTTAATGCAGCTGATACTGATTTGACTGCGCAGTTAGATACAAATGATGCTCTTTGTGATGCGGCTGTGAACGCTCAAGGCGGCACATGTGTATACGACAGTTCATATTGCGCTGCAAATGTGACTGCTCGTGCACGCCAATTGGCAATGCAATCAAGCACTCGTCACTAATTTCTTCGTAATCAAAACTCATAAAAAATGCCGTGTTAATCGCGGCATTTTTTTTGCCATTTTGTCTAAAATTTTGACAGCCGCATGACAAGATTCGGCGACCCATAAGCAGCTCAAACGGAAGTCATTCCCGGCCATTCTACCATGCCCTCTAAGCACCTGTAATAACGAGTTTTTATTAGAGATATCGGCTTATGTCTCGGGCCTAGCCTTTGCACATGTTAGCTCAGAGGTCAGAATCATGCGAAAAGCGTTAACCTATGTTTTATCTATTTCTCTTGTCTTTCAATCTAGCGGGATTGGTCTCGCTGCGACTGCGCCTGCACCGTCAGTATCGCCAACAGCTAAGGCAG
>JAYUVI010000024.1:0-24001 GCA_043754135.1 Bdellovibrionales bacterium
GGGCTTCAAATTCATTTTGATCCACCGTCAAAAAATGAAATCGTTTCACCTCTGCACGCCCCTCTTGCAAGACAAAACTGGTTTCGACATCAGCAATAAAGGGCACCCCTTTCTTCGAAAGAATTTGTTTGTCTTTCGCGAACTGAGCCAATTTTTCGCCCATCATCTGGTCAATCGCATTTTCTTTTGTGTGCAACTGCTTGGCCTGACTTTGCCCATTGGCCGTGAGATTCAAAAGCCAGTTTTTCGTCTGCGGGGGTGGAGTCTTCACCGCCACCTGTGCCGAAAGGACTCCGCTCTCCACCCATTTTATGTTTTGAGGTGAAAAAAACTTCACCAACTCGAGGATCTGCATATTCTGCACAGAACCTTCTGCAATGATCAACGGTCGCGACATCAGGTTTTGCACTTCAAGATGCGGCCAATTCATACCGCCCGAAAAAATTTCATCAATTTTAGCCTGACCGACGAAGCGCGATTTTGCATAGCTGCCGGCAAAACTTAAACCTTGCGCTGACAGTTGATCGCCATACTGGAACTCTTTAAGTGACACCCGCATAGTGAGTTCAGAATTCATGAGGATCGGCCAATTCGGCAGTAGCCCCGTCGGCTCGGGCAATGACGCCATCCGTTTTTGAAACTGCTCCCATGATTCTTGCGGTGTGGGTGGCTGAGGTGTCGTCGGTGCTGCAGCGACAGCGACTGGCACAAATCGATATTTGTTCAGGTTCGCCACCACATTACCTTTAAGGGTGAGCGCACTTTTTTCAATGGTGAATTCAGGATCTACGTCACCCATAATTGCGAGTTGCGAGTTGAGCGTACCATCCAGGTTAAGCGGCTTAAGCGTTTCTGATAGCTGACTCATCTCTTTTAATTTCACGTTAGTGAGTGACACATTCAGCTTTAAGCGTGGTTTCAAATAATCTTCAATTAAACCTGAAACACTAATTTGCCCTATGCGAGAAAGAAAATCTAAGTTCTGAATGCTTATATTGGAGCCTGAAACTTGTGAACGCATTTCGAAAGTCCCCAGCACTGGCGATTTTTTAAGCGGTAAAATATATGGTGCAAGACTCTCCAACGAAACGGGCGCTATGCGCATGATTAAATTGGCGTTGGTACTTTTTTGAATATTGATTTCACCTTTAGCCGTGAACAGTAATTGATCAAGGCGCACTTCGAGATTGTCAAAATTCAGCAATGGTCCATCACCCTGTGCTTTCGCGTTCAAATTGAGTGGTACACCGACCGGCTTAACAAAAAAATCTTTATAGTCGATGCGCAATTTCGTGGCGTCAGCCACGACATCGATACGCGGTAAAGTGAGTGCACCATCGTATTTGAACGCAAAGTTTAAAACTGGGCTAATTGGGCCCTGCACGGTTAAATCTTTCTGCCGTAAACTGATGTCGCCTTTAAGATTTTCACTGCGAACATCGCCAGAGATACTAATAGGCGCGCCGCCTTGTCTCTTAATTTCAATTTGGCCAATAATACCGCCACTCCACTGCCCCGCCGGTAAAAAATCAGGGGGGATCGGCAGCTTTTCTATTTGTGGTAAGTCGACCTTCACAGACCAAGCCATATCTTGCGTGGCTAAATCCATACTCCCTTGCGCTAACAAGCCGACACCCGCGACATTGACGCTCATATCTGGAGTCGACAACCGCGACGCCGTTAAATGCAAATCCTGTGTTTGTATTTTCAACGGTACACTTTTCTCGCCTAAAACAGTCGGTAGCTGCACCACGTTCTGATATTGAATTTTTATTTTTTTATCGGGATTAAGCGCATCATTAAGTTCTATTTTGAAACTTTCTTGACTGGTGCGTGCCATCGTCACCGCTGCTAACTTGCCCTCGATCATCTGCATCTGCTTCAACTCAAACTGCCCGTCTTGACCACTGAGTTGTACATTCACGCGCATACCTTGTGCAGATGGCGACCCCGTTCCTTCTGCTTGCGCCGCCTGCGGGGCATTAACTTGGTCGGCAGCAGAAGTCGGCAATATCGTTATGGAATACTTCATGCGCTCGAGTCGCACCTCGACAGCGAGCTCTTCAATCTCAGTTAAACTTTTAAACTGTGGGTGCACAGTGACTTCGACGAACGGCACTTGAATACTGAACGGTACAGAGGGGATCTCGGCCTTGACGTTTTCCAGGTGAACTTTCGGCGGCCACGTGTATTGCACTGTGAGTTTTTCGATCTGCAGTGGCCCGAGACCGGTTTCGGCGTATTTGTTTAATATAAAATCCTTGGCGTATGTGTTGAGCTGCGGGCGAAAGTAAATAGCGAGCACCACAAGGCCGACCAAAAGGAAAACATTAAAATAAAAATAACCTTTTAAAAACTTCATTGCGACAATTTAAGCCGCTTAGGCCCTTCTTCTTCGTGATTCTTTATGGGCTTGGTTTCTTTTAAAGTCGACTCAGGCCCTTTCGGCGCTTGCGGTATGGGACCCGTGATCTCATCACCCATAAAAGTCTCATATTTTTTATCCACTTTACGTTTGGTTAAACTCAGCTCACCGTTTAGCCCTATTTCTTTCTCCATTTGCTCAAGAGTTTGCACGCGCTGAGGCACATAACGTCGCTCAATGACCACGCCTTCTTCGGGGAACTTATATTTCAGCTGTTCGCGCTCTTCATTATAGCTTTTCACTGTGGTTTTGAGCTCTGTGAAAGACGTGCTGATAATTTCTAGAGGGTCAATGGGTTTACCTTTTTCATCTAGAGCCGCGTGACTACCTTTTTTAGCTTCGATCATCTCCATAATTTTTCTGTTGAGCTCTTTCATTTTGCTTTCGTAAACATTGAGCTTCGTGGTGCGTTTAGCCCATTCGCGGTCGGCACCATTGCCTGCGGGCTTGGCCGCACCCTCACCACCCTCGGCCGCACCTTCACCTTCGCCGCCCTCTTTGGGGGCCTCGTGACCGCCGCCGCCCTCCTCTGCCCATGTCGGTAACGGTGAATGTACAACCAGCGCGCACATCAAAACAGCACCGAAAAAAATTATATTACGCTTGATGAATAACATATTGCTCCCAGAACACCTCAACCGGCACCGTACGCAATCGCTGCACGAGCAATGAAGCCTTCACTGCTGTTAAATCGCGAATGTCGATACGTCCATTACGCATTTTGCTCATAAGACTTTGAGCATCCCACAAAAAACGCGTGTCTGCTAAAATATCGATGATCTGTTTACGCACTTCGCCGGTGTCGATCCCTAAAATACTAACATGAAAACGCAATGAACCTTCGCGGCCTTGCGACAACGTCGAATTACCAAACTCGACAACATCGCTCATGTCAGGTGACGCAAGTCTCGAGGCTGCCGCTGGTGTTGGTTCTAGAGTTTGCGGGAGTAATGACGCCGCTTCACTGGGCATAGACTCGAGGTCCGCACCCAAATTTAATTCCGCTTCAAACTCTGGCGGTGATGGCGGTGAGTGCGATTGCGACTGCGAGAATGACGGAGAAGTATTTTCATTATCTGTGGTCAGTGAGCCATCGAGTTCAAGTAACACATGCGCCCCGCACGATGCACACGTGACAAGACCGATGTCATCTTCAATAACTGCTTCACAAAGCGGGCACTTAGCCATGCCCTTATTATATCTAAATTCTTTTGTTTTTCTTCTTTTCAAGCTTGCGGCGTTGGGCCCGATTCATTTTTGGACCATCGTCAGGGTATTCACCCGACTCAAAACCAGTCTCGTCAACGTCGCCTGCGGTATTTTGCATCGGCATTCCATTACCACCCAAGCCTGGTAAACCACCACGCAACGGCGGTACGCCTCGCGGTGCACGAGCGCCACCACTGGCCGACCGTGGTGGGCCACCCGCCAGAGCACTCATATCTTGAGAAGCTTCACTACCTTGATATTTTAGTTTCTGAGCTCGAAGGTGGCGTTCGGCACGGTCGCGCATAGTTTGTTCAGTTTCTTCTGGTGAAGCCACACGAATCTTCAATATTTTTTCAATAACTTCAGCGCCTATTACGCGGTTCATTTGTTCGAAAGCTTTAAATCCTTCTTTTTTGTATTCCACCAGCGGGTCTTTTTGCGCATAAGCACGCAAGCTGATGCCTTCTTTCAATTGGTCAATGACTTGTAAATGATCCTTCCAGCGCGCGTCGATGGTTTGCAATAAAACCATTTTCTGCACTTGTGGCCAAAACTCGCCGGTCTCGGCTTTCTGTTTTTCAAAAACCGCTTTTACACTATCGCGAACAAGTGCAGTTAATTTTTCCGAAGTGATTGTTGCAGGGTCAAGCGCCGCTTGTATCCCAAACTGCTGATTGAGCGCAACTTGCAAACCTTGAAAATCCCAACCCGCAGGTTTTTCAGATTCAGGAGCGAATTGATCAAGAATGTTCGATGTGACATCACCGAGCATATCGAGAATAATACGATCGATTCCTTCGCCCTTTAAAACTTCACGGCGCGTGCCATAGATGACGGTACGCTGCTTGTTCATTACATCATCGTATTCGAGCAAATGTTTACGAATATCAAAGTTATGGCCTTCTACTTTTTTCTGTGCGCCCTCGATAGCGTTTGTCACCATGCGTGCGGTGATCGGTTCATCTTCGGGAACTTTTAAAAGCTCCATAATTTTTTGAATGCGCTCGCCATTAAATTTGCGCATCAAATCATCTTCAAGGGAGAGATAAAACTTCGACTCACCAGGATCACCTTGACGACCCGAACGACCGCGCAACTGATTGTCGATACGCCGCGATTCATGGCGTTCAGTCCCGATAATGTACAAACCACCCGCCTGCAAAACCGCTTCTTTTTCAGCTGCACACTGCGCTTTATATTTAGCTAAAGCCTGAGCGTAACGTTCAGAATGAATATCGACTTCTGCTGTTGCCGTACCTATTTCTGTCTTAGTTAAAAACTCAGCGTTACCACCCAGCACAATGTCCGTACCACGACCGGCCATGTTGGTGGCGATGGTGATGGCGCCTTTACGACCCGCTTGGGCCACGATCTCGGCTTCGCGCTCGTGGTGCTTGGCGTTCAACACGTTATGCGTGATGCCTTCATTTTTCAGTGCCCGACTGATGCGCTCTGATTTATCAATACTCACAGTACCGACAAGCACGGGCTGATACTTTTCGCGGCGATCAAGAATGTCTTTTACAATCGCTTTGTATTTCGCAGACTCGTTTTTATAAACAATGTCTTCTTCATCTATACGCGTGATATCTTTATTGGTCGGGATCACCGACACATCAAGATTATAAATTTTCTTAAATTCGACCGCTTCAGTTTCAGCCGTACCGGTCATACCCGAAAGCTTTTCGTACATTCTGAAAAAGTTCTGAAAGGTGATGGTCGCAAGAGTTTGGTTCTCACTGCGTACATCCACACCTTCTTTAGCCTCAACAGCTTGGTGTAAGCCATCACTCCAGCGGCGGCCCTCCATCAAACGACCAGTAAACTCATCGACGATAATGATTTCGCCTTCTTTGATCATATACTCAACATCGAGCGTGTAGAGGTGATGCGCTTTCAAACCTTGGTATATGTGATGCACAAGTTCGATGTGCTCAGGGTCGTACAAATTGCCCACGTTCAAAAGTTCTTCAGCTTTGGCGTTACCCTCTTCAGTGAGCGATACAGAGCGGGATCTTTCTTCCATCGTAAAATGCACATCGCGCTTTAACTGCGGGATCAATTTATTAATCTGATAATAAAGATCTGTTGATTCTTCTGACGGGCCCGAAATAATAAGTGGCGTGCGGGCTTCGTCAATCAAGATCGAATCGCATTCATCAACAATGGCAAAATGGTGCGGGCGCTGCACATAATCTTCAAGCGCAAATTTCATATTGTCGCGCAAGTAATCAAAACCAAATTCGTTGTTCGTACCATAAGTAATATCGGCGCCATAAGACTGCTGACGCTCGCGATCGCTCCGTTCGTGCACAATTGTGCCAGTCGAGAGGCCCATGAAATTGTAAAGCTGGCCCATCCACTCGCAGTCACGTTTTGCTAAGTAATCGTTCACTGTCACAAGGTGAGCGCCCTTACCGGTCAATGCATTCAAGTACATCGGCAGCGTCGCCACCAAAGTTTTACCTTCACCAGTTCTCATTTCAGCAATACCACCACGATTGAGAACTAATCCTCCAATCATTTGCACGTCATAGTGGCGCATGCCCAGCACGCGTTTACCAGCTTCACGCACAACCGCGAAAGCTTCAGGCAAAAGCGCATCTAATTTTTCGCCCCGTGAATAACGCTCTTTAAACTCAGCAGTTTTTGACTGCAACTGAGGGTTGCTCAGCTCTTTGAAAGCAGCTTCAAAACTATTGATGCGAACAACGGCCGGCTGCAAACGCTTCATTTCGCGTTCGTGGCTCGTCCCCATGATTTTGGTCAGTATCTTTGTAATCATCGAGTGAATTTAAACCCTTATGCGGTAAAAGAATAGACGTTTCTTAATGTAAAATGCTAAATTGGCCCTATGGGAATCGCACAAACACAGAAATTAACTGAATCAGACCCTGCTTGGCATGAAAGACTCAAAAAAATAGTGGCGCGTGCGCTACTAGTTGAAAAAAATATAGTCGTTTATGTATTTGGTTCCTACGCTGCGGGGCGCTTCACCTCTAGCTCTGACCTCGACATTGCTATTGTGATTCCTGACAATCTCAGCGTCAAAGATTTCTACAGTTCTCTATTTTCCGCAGGCCCTCTCTCAGATTGGCCATTGGATTTACTCATATTTAAAAAAAGTGACTTCGACAAAAAAAAAGAAATCGGCGGAGTGTGCTTTGATATCCGCGAATCAGGACTAGAAATCTACCCCAAATGGCAGGTCAAATGACTCCCATCTCGCGCAAGTACAAAAAAGAATATGCTTTTGTTTTGCTTAATATTGCGATCGGCGATTTAGAATCTGCCAAAGGTCTGGTTAAAAGTAATCAGGGGCGACCCGAAAACATGCTTTATGCCATTCAACAATCTATGGAAAAATGCTTGAAGGCAGTTTTGATTTTTTATGAAATACCTATTCTGCATACACATGACCTTGAAGTTTTAATTTCATTGCTTGCCCCTAAAACTGTGCCACCTGAAGCTTATAATCTAGGGCAGTTTTCGCAATATGCATCTGTACGTCGTTATGAAGAAGGCCATGAGGAGATTTTGCCTAGCGATATCAAAGCCGCACTCGCTTTAGGTCAGAAAATTTGTGATTGGGCAAAGGCGCAGCTAGAAGTATAAAAGGAGTTCAACCATGATGACCGTGTATGGTGCCAACGTCCCGCCTTTCGCCGCGCTATGGCGATCAACGGGACGTAACACCCAGCTGCCTCACACCCTCGCCCATCACCATAGCCACGCAATTCGATAAATTAAAACTGCGAATTTTGCCCGGGAAAGGAATGCTATAAACCTGGTCAGAGAATTCAGCGAGAATATCTTTCGGTATGCCCGTCGTTTCGCGACCAAAAACCAAATGATCGCCTTCGCGAAACTCAATATCAAAAACTGTTTTCGCCGAACCTGTTTCGATCAAGTGAACGCGCGGGCGCTGCTCCGCAGGCAAAGTGGCCAACCACTCCGCTTTTGATTTGTAATAAGCGAGATCAAGATTGGGCCAGTAATCAAGCCCCGACCGTTTCACGGCTTTGTCGTCGATAGAAAAACCGAGCGGCCCCACCAGGTGAAGCTTTGACCACCAACCCACGCATGTGCGGCCGATATTGCCCGTGTTGTTGGGTATTTCGGGCTCCATAAGAACTATATTAAATAGAGTGCGAGGGTAAAATGCGCTTTTCATGAAAACGCATCTTTACATGGCCATAGATATATTTGGCAAAGCTTTAAGCCATTTCGGGCAAATAACGAGCGACTTCTTTCCCAAGACCGGTGAGGGCCAAACGACGACCTTTATCAACAATCAGTTCGAGCTTCATCAGCTCACGATAAAGTTCGAGATCGATGGGCACGATTTCCCGGCCCGAAGATCTAAACAGACGACGCACATATGTGACTTGTCGATCGCTCAAGAGTTGCGGTAGTGCCGGCTGACTGCGCATATTCGCCAACCAATCGCCATAAGGAATTCGAGTCGCAGTTTTCGGTAGCTTGGTCGGGTTGATCGCATAAACCTGCGATAACTGTGAGCCACCATTAGCTAAGCGAACCTCAATATTCTCCTTAAAAAATAAACTTTTTTCAGGAGCCATGACCGACACGCCATGAAATTCATCAAGCAATTTGTAAACGAGGTCTGGGGCCTGCAGTACAAGAAGCTCGCCCGGGACTTGGTCACCGCAATCAGGAGTCGTCGGCATTGTAAACACCGGGTACCCTGATGGCAGTCGATAAACCGTGCCACATGCATAGGCCGATGTTTTTTGCACAACATAATTGCGAATTTTTGCGAAATGAACCATGCCCTCAACGAGCGATCCATACACGAATAGTGACAACTCACCTTGCATAATCTTCCCCCCCACAGAAAAGCTAAGCCGTAACGAGTCTGCTTTTTTCAAGAGCGACTCAAATATCAAATCGCCATCAAAAGCGCAAATTTCACGCACAGGATTATTTTCTTATCACCGCTTAAAAAAACTTGTGGAAAAGAAAACCCTTAGGTAAGGGCGCGACCGACTTTTTGCAAATTTAGAATTCACACAATTGCCCCATACGAAAAATCATGAGTACAAAATGTCACCTCCATTTTCAGAGAGAAGCTCGTGCGCTTCGCATCATTGTTTGGGAAAAGATCATTTCAGCGTCAAAAGGATACTGAAATGGGAAAATCTCACTGGCACGTAAGCTGCAATCTCGGCAACTTGGTTTTGATTTTTAAATAAACCAAAAAAGTCGCGAGGACTTTTTAAACAACTTAATAGGGGGAATTATGAAGCTAATTAAATTTGCTATGTCGAGCGCAGTGGCGGCGTCGCTGATCGCGTGCGGCGGTGGTGGTGGCAGCGGCAACGTATCTACTGGCGGTGTGGTGCTGACTCATTCACAAATCGCTGCTGATTTCGTTCACCGTTTGAATATCGACGCGGGTTTTGATGTAGAACTTGTGAAAACCAACACGCAGCAATCCGATTTCATTGTTGTGTACGATAATGATTACCGCACTTACGACGCATATGATTTATATGGTTACAACCCTGGTGAAAATATTTCGAGTTATTTGAATCAATATAAAGATAACTTTTACTACGACTTGATTCCCGATGGTCTCGGTTTCTATCAAGATGCACTAACTGGCATTGTGTTTGAAAAAACTCAACCCTCTTCTAAAGATCGTTTAAAAATGGCAGCACTTGAAGAAGGTTTGATGATTGATAAAGCTTCTGATGCTTTGAGTGTGCAATTTGGTTTGAGCCAAGAGCGCAGTCATGAAGTTGCAAAACTTGCAGTGATCTGGCAAAAAACTCCAAAAGAAAGAATGTCAGATGCAGATCACGACAAATTTGCTAAGGAAGTTCTTGGACACACAATCACTGAGTACAAAAACGCAGTGGCCAAAAAACTTGTAGGCAGTGGCGCAGAACTCAACCAACTCATCGACGATACCGCATCTCTGAACGGCGTGACTCCTGAGCAAATGAACCAAGTTCTCGACAATGTTTTTGGAGTGTCCATTAACTAGTTTCAATTACTAGCTAGGGAGGCTCAAGTGAAACAGCAGGTTAAGTTCGTCGTCGTAATGATCGTGACTCTAACCTGCGGATGGTCCACTTGGGCTGCCCCTGGTGCTGAACGTCCAGATATTATTCCACTCGATAATGTTCGCCCCGAAGCCACAGACTTAGTGTGGAAGGGGCGAGTTCTTCTACCGCAAGAAGCGGCAAAATTAAGAGATAGCGGCACAGATCTTTCGACTATTGACCCTGACAATCGCGACGATCTCTGGAAGCCCGACGGCCAACACCCAAAATTCCCGACCGATAGCTCACTTCAATTAAACCCTGATAAACCAGTGCGCTTTGTGGATTTCGTGGCGTCACCAGTGAAGACTTTTCGCTTCGTCATTCAAGGCGAAGACACCTCTGGCCGATCGCAAATGTACACACTGTTTGTGGCAAAACGCCTCCAAACCTATTTATTAAGACGCAATCTCATGCGCAAACTAGGTTACTATGTTCCGCCAATGCAACGTCTGGCACGCGTAGATGTGTCTTTTAAAAATCGCATTCAAATTGACGAATCGTTCTTGGGCGATAAACGCAATGGTATAACGTGGAACGCCCTCGGCGATAAAGAATGGATCCTCAACTTCGACGACAAGAACGCCACGACTCTACAAATGCAAGATGTGTTGCTTGTCCCGATGAACGATCAATTCGTGAATTTAACTTTTGGCGTGATCAAACCTGACATTAATATGGGCCGTCGCATGATCAACGCGCTTATTGTGCCGTTCAATCTTGTAGATTTAAAGGAGTCTATCAATGGTTTTCGTTGGCATTCGGCTTCGATTAAAAGCAACTCCTTATATATGCCGCTTGAAGATGAAGAGCAGTTCACCACCACTATTTCAGATGCAAAATGGGCCATGGCGCGTGTTAACAAACTCACCCGCGCTGATTGGCAAGAGATCGTGTCTAACGGCTTAGGTTACCCTCAAGAAGCCCAGAAATTACTTGTTGAAAAATTAATCTCTCGCCGCAATGAACTCAATCGCCTCATGAAAACCGGAGTCGCTGACATTGAGTATAACCCCGCTATTTCTGATGGCGAAAACCTCATCGCCGGTGAATTGAGCAAGGGTGAGTGGCCGGGTATCGCATCTCGCTTAGCGCAAGTGGAAGACCCTTCACTCATTTCGGGCCCGGAGATGAAAGCCCTTTTAAAATCAAAAGGTATTTCAACGGTTATCGGTGAGCTCGTGAGCAAAATGAATACGGAGCTCATCCCTAGTACCGATTTAAGTAAAATCGCTTTTGAAAAACAGCAGGACCGAGTAGTGGAAGACTTTACCCATTTTATTAAGACTGGCGAAAACGTGAGCCGAGAATTCGGAATGTGGGTCGAGCCGGTTTTTAAAGGCAATGTGATCGCTTCGCGCGAAGTCGTGGCCGGTACTTTTTTGGGTTCAGACAACCGCGTACAGTTGGTCGATACTCTTGGCTTTCAAGTTGAAACCGGTCTTCACGTAGGCACCACGGGTTTACCAGCTGGCTTGAGTCTAAGTGGTGGCGCCCAGGTGTTCTACACGCGTCAGTATTCACATTTAAAGCCACTCCACAGCATTAAGATTTCACTCGAAGAGCCCTATCGTAACATTGTCGTACCGATGATTAAGCACGAGTGGGCGGCGGGTATTACGCCTGAAGATTTTGAATTGCGCACCGATGAAAAAGAAGAAGATCGCAATAAACGCATCACTGAAGCGGCCAAAAAATTTAAGACTGAAATGGGCGATGGCGAAAGCTTGATTATTTCAGACAGCATCGGCGGTTCAGCCAACATTCAAGGCGGCTACTCGTTTGCTGATCGTATTCGGGCACAAGCCCAATTGGCCGCAAGCATGGTCACATTGAGTCGTTTGCATATCAATAGACGTGGGGATGAAATTCACGTCTACCGTGACTACGGCAATATAAAGTCGTTGCAATTTGTGATTTCACTCAAGGCGCATATCGAAATTCTTAATATGCGCTTCAAACTCAGCAAGGCTAAGGCAACTACCGACTTCTATGCGATGGATTTATCTGAAGACATAGACGAAAATCCTACTCTCGCTAACACTATGGCCGCCGTACGCAGTTTGCTCCTCACTAATAGTGTCGAGCGCGTAGCCGCCGTCGTTGAGCCGACGAAACTGGAACACGATTTAAAAGAATCGTCTAGGGACTTACGCTTCTTGATTTGGAATAGCTTCTCGTTAAAATCGCGAGATAACCTGAAAATTACTCGCGCTAATGAAGTCGAGCCTGAGTATTATTTGCGGCGCTTGATTGGCTCGCGTTCAGGCAGAGATTATCAAACCGTCGCCGTTGATTTGCTCAATGAAATTTTATTTGAACTCACAGATCACGACGTCAACATTAGTAACTCAACTAGCGGAGACCCCGCTGACACGGTGTTTGGTCGCTCGAGCGCACGATATTCGTTTTTCGAGGGCGAATACACTCCGAAAAATCCATTTTCAGAAATGTTCGTCGGCATTAACTACCGCTGGAAGGGTTGGTCCGCCGGTCGCAACGTAATTGAAACCATTGTCACTCGATTTTCAGAGCGTTTCGATTTTCAATTCTTTCATCCAGAAGCTTTTCAACAGGTAAAAGTAGCTGAGCTCTACAATATGGATCTCACCCTTTCCATTTACGACCGTGGCGTTAAAAGTATTTTGAGTCTGCAACAGGGGCCTTTAACTCGCATTATTGAAAAACATTTTGTCGGCCGCAACCCGCGCCTTGAAACCCTCGAACTAAAAGCAAAAACCATTCGTACTTTCTTTGCCATTCAGGGTGGCGCGCTAAAGGCCATTCGCGAAAACGATTACAACGACGCTGGCGATTACATTGTTAAACTGGTTTCATTGCTAGAATCTTGTCTCGATCACCAAGGCCTACTCGCGGCTGTTGGTGGATTGCAAAACATTCGCATTCAGCCTGTACTTACCGGTTTTATGCGCGGTGAAGACGGTAAGTTTAGTGAAATCCCCATTGAGGGCAATGAAATCGGCCAAGTTGGCAGTGACCGCCCATGGGGTCCGATGACCACAACACAAAGGGACATCGGTATGACTGAAGCTGAATTCTTCGTTTATTGGTTGATGAGAAAAATATGAAAAATCCTAAATTGTTCTTCGTTAGTACCTTTACATCTTTATTTTGCTTTATAGCTTTTGGGCAGTCGGTGCCTACACTTGAGCCAGAAGCTCCGAGAGTTGAAAAAGTCACTGTTGTAGTCGAATTCAATGAACCACCCACGGCCGGTGAGCTGGCAGCGTGGGATCGCCGGGGCGTGAAGCTCGAGCGTATTAGCCCCTATCAAAATAATTATTTTAACCGCGCTTATAGAACTAAGATTAACTTCGCGGACGAAGGTACGCTCGCGAAAAGCCCCAATGTCAGAAAAGTTGAAGAATCACAAAAAATTATTCTACAGTCGGTGACGGAAGATCCACTTTACGCAGACCAATGGTATTTACAAAACTCGGGTTATGACGTACGCGAAGATATCACAGACATTCGCTCCGTTCTGCGCCCTGGTCAGGTTGAATTCGATATCGGCTTTCAAAAAGTGAAAATTCAAATTGAAGAAAATCTAAAAGAAGATGTGATCGTGGCTGTGCTTGATACCGGTGTGGATATTGAACACCCTGACCTTGCCGATAACATCGTAAAAAATGCGGCTGAGTGCGATGGCGATGGGCGCATACCTCTCGGTGAGGCGACTGAAGACAAAGATGGCAACGGCTACAAGGGCGATTGCGTAGGTATTAACCTCACCACGGCAGTAGCTACGCAAAAAAATCGTCCCTTCGATGATGTCGGTCACGGCACTCACGTGGCGGGAGTTATTTCGGCCGTTTCTGGCAATGGTCTTGGGCTTAATGGTTTGAGTTCGCACATTAAGATTTTACCAGTAAAATTGATTGCTAAAGAAGAATCCAAACAGCGTGTTGCCCTCACCGATCGTGTCGCGGAAGGCATTTTATATGCAGTCGCGCGTGGTGCGAAAGTCATTAACATGAGTATCGGCTGGCCTGTGGGTTGGAACACTGACCACGTCTACGAAGCCATTCTCGAAGCTCGTCGCCAAGGCGTATTCGTCGTTGCGGCAGCGGGCAATAACAATCACCCTGTACCCACTTACCCTTGTAGTTATGCTCAAGTGATTTGCGTAGGCGCAACTCAAAATGATGGCGCACTGGCCGCATTTTCAAATTACGGCGCACAAGTCGATATCGTTGCGCCAGGCGATCGCATTTTAAGCACTTTTCCCACAACTATGGTGCCCAAGTATTACTCTGTGAACGGTTACGAAATGAAAAATGGCACGAGCCAAGCGGCCCCGATCGTGGCGGCATCTATCGCGGCCCTTGCAGGTAGCCACCCACAAGATCGCTACGAAGAAAGTTTGGCGCGTTTACTAGCGCAAACGCAAGTAGTGCGCACAGGTGATAAATACTATTCGCAAGGGCAAGCCCGAGTGGATCTCGCCCTCGCTCCGGTTGCGGCACCTGCATACTTGCGTTTCTTATTTAAAGAAAAAGCCATTGTGTCGGTGAATCAACAGCGCGAATTTAAATTGTCGTTTGTAGTGCAAAATCTTTCGTCGCTCTCACAAAATGTGAATGTAAAACTCACGACCCAAACGGTGGGCACGAGTTTTATACAAACCGAAAAATCAGTAGTGGCCGAGCCCTGGTCTAACGTGACTTTTGAATTCGCAGGACACGTCGACAATTTGCTGCGTGAACGCGAACTCAAATTTATCGCGAATATCAATGGCGTCGAAAAAAGAGCGCAATCAATTTTGGCGCTCGAGCTCGATCAAATGCCGAGTCTACAGAAATGGTCGATACAAAATTCAAAAGATATTAATAATCTTATTAGTGTAGCCGACGTTGATGGCCAAAATCCGGGTCAGTATTTTAGCAGCTTCAAACGCGCGGAAAGTGGCACAGGTATACAGCTGGTCTTGTGGGAAAAAACAAAAAATCAGCTCGCACAACGGGGTACATCTGTCTTAGCCGACCTTAAGACTCCGATCGGCTTATTCACCGGAGACGCCAATGCAGACGGCACAAAAGATTTAATGTTACTCGGTCTCAAGGCAGGCACTCCCAATGCAACTTTAATTATTTATTATTTTAATGGGCAGTTACAACCTCTGTGGCCGGCGCACCCTTATCTGCAAATCAGCGATGAAACCCCGATCTTCAACTACGCGCGCTTAGCCGATTACCGGGCGGCGCGCTGGTTTCGCTTACCGGGTTCGGGTTTAGCGAAAGAGCTTCTTGTTCCCTCAATTATAGACAACGCTTACAAACCGAAGCTCGATATGTCGCGAGATGAACGTCGTGGTCCGCTTGTAAAAGGTAGTCACGTTTACTACCTCGAGCCGCACTTGAAAGAGGATGGTTCACCAGCCTTAAGAGCTCGTATCATCGACAGCTATAATTGGATGAAAACCATTCGCGATGCGCTTGGGCTTTATTATTATGAAGCCATTCAACCCCTGACTGAATTAGGTGACGGGCATTATCTTTTCTCCGCTGGCCAGTTGCTTAATGCACGATCCATTGAAGTGAAATTAGACAAACAGTTTACTTGGCGAGATCTGAAGTGGTCGCAAAATTTGATGGGCTATAGATATATAAAATCGGACGCTTATGATGTTACCCCGAATGGCCAACGCCATGAGCTCGATGCCATTTACGGCATCATCACGTTGACTCGTTCACATTTGGTATTTGTTGATAGAACTGATCGCTCGCGTATTGTCGACCAGTACACTTTTGATTTGCCAGACGCTTCAGAACAAACCCTCAACGCTCTGGTGGTGTCTCGTAGTCCGAATCATATCAAAGTTATACTCGAGTCATTGCAAAAACTTTTCGGCTTTTATGGTCAACCAGGCCAAGCTCTACAAGTGACAGCCAATGAACTAAGTCGGTCCACATTTTTCGATCAAACTTTCTCGCAAGTGAATTTGCCTATCCAAATGCGCTCGGGCGAAAGCGCTCTGTATGTGGATGACACGCAAATGACGAGCAATAACATTTACGTGCAACAGCTCACCGCACAGGCCGGCTTTTTCGCGCCACTCGCCACCAGCATCACATTGAGTGAAAATTGTCGCCGCCTAAACCCCGCAAAATGGTCGGGCGAGAACTCTTATCGAATCAACGTTTTATGTCGTATTGGCGCGAAAAGTGATCAGATGGAGATTCGTTCTCTCCCAATCGACGCCCAATAATAGTTTTTACCTAAAAAACTCCGCGGAGAGGGCATAAAGATTTGCCCTCTCCGCAATATTGTGCGATTTTAGCCCTTCAATTTTTATTAAAATCAGTACGCGCTTCTGGAGTGAATATGAGCGAACAGATGACATATATGGGTTATGAGTGGATCAGCGTTGAAGATGGCGTCGTCACTGTGGGTTTAACGGAAGATGCGGTGGCTGACTTGTCAGAAGAAGTGACACTTAATTTACCAGACCAAGATGATATCGTAACGGCCGGAAAAATCTGCGCCGATATCGAATCCGACAATGGCAATTTGAATATCTATTGCCCCGTTTCAGGCACAGTGATCGAAGTGAATGAAGCGGTACTCGAAAATCCAGATCTTTTACAAGACGACCCGACAGACGAAGGTTGGTTGTTTAAGGTTGAAGCCGACGATCCAGATAAACTCGATAGTCTTTCATTGAAAATGCGCAGTCAAGACGATGAAGAGGACGATGACGATGACGATGACGAAGATGAGGATGAGGATGAGGACAGCAGCGACGAGGATGATGACGAACCTTCATCTGGCGACGATGAGGAATAATCGAACACAAGATCGAGATTGGGCGAAGATTGAACGAGGATTATTTAAAGAATTATGAGCACAAGACGCGTGATCATTCGCCTTGATGGCTATGCGGCGCGCACGACCGAGTTAATGGCGGTAAATGTACCGAAATCGACGCGAATGTATAGCACCTTAAGGTCAGCAGGTATTTTCTGGAGCTGTGCTTTCGCTGCGATTTTTGTACCCATGTTGCATTTTGTTCTGGTACCTGCATTTATTCTGGCCGGTTTTTTCTTCGCTGCTAATAGTTATCTTGACGACGAGCGCTTGCAAATAAAAAACCCCGTGAGTTGCGGGAAGTGCGACGGCCTTTTGGTGTTAGTGAATGACAATGACGTCTTTCCGAAATGGGCGCGTTGTGAAAAATGTCAGGTCGAGCATCGATTTGACTTAAACAGGGAGTAAAACATGACTCAAGACAGTTTTAAAAAATTTCAGAGCGTACTTTTGGTATTAGTAATGGTTGCTGGCGGATTTATGTTCGCTTCGTCGGCTTCAGCATTTGCTTCTGAAACGGTGAAAGGCGCTAAAAAAGATTTGTCACAGTTTAAGACTGAAATGAATACGAAGCTTGAAAAAATAGAAGATGAACTAAAAGAATTGCGTGCTAACGCTAATGAAAAAGGTAGCGATGCAAAGAAGAAGACAGTCTCTGAGCTTGAGCAAATGCGCGATAATCTGCGCGCCAAAGTAAATGACTTAAGCGAAGACAGCGGCGACGCCTGGCAGAAATTCAAAAAAGGCCTCGCTGATTCGGCTGATGAATTGAATGCTAAAATTCAAAATGCTTTAAACAAATAAGAGATTGTTAACTATAATTTATTTAACGCTGTCAGCGCGACGGCGTTGGGCACATGAATTTTGTTGGGCCGCTCATCTAACCTTCGTCGTCTGATTTTTTTTCGTCGGCTGATTCAGACGCCGCATTTTTTGAAGGGCCAAATTGTGAATTAGTAAATTCACGGCCATCCCAAGTATAAATACGACCTTCGCCCTCCATCACCGTCGCCACGTGCACAGGTTTTTGCCAAATAGCAAAAACGTTCTCCATAGTGGCTTTCATATAATCAGGCTGCATGTCGACGCCTTCGTATAGGTGAGTGAGGAGCAGTTCGCCTTTACTATTAAAGTTGCCGTCTACAACGCTTATAATGGGCATGCCCATGTTCGTGATCTGAAACAGAAACTTCTTTTTGATAATGCTAAAATCACGATTGTCGACTTCAAACTGACCAGTTCGTTTGTTAAACCGATAGACGAACATTTTATGTTCATGGCAAAAATCTTCGGTCAGAAATTCGTCAATAAAAGTGACATCATTGTAGTCGCGACGCACCTGAAATATTTTTTCACGACCCTTGCCAGCTTTAGTATCCCAATTCTTTTTTGCATGTAAATCATCACATTCGGCCCACTCTTTGCCAAACTGACCTTTGTTCCAACGTTCTTCAATTTTTCTAAAAAGCTCGATGCCAATTTTGTACGGGTTAAAGCCTGATGGCGGCATAACGAGAGCGCCACTATGACGATCGGCAAAATCCACAATTTCGCAATCGTGCAAAATCTTCTCCGTCATCAGCTTCGCATGCCAGTACGATGCCCACCCCTCGTTCATGATTTTAGTCATACCTTGTGGAGCAAAATAATAGGCCTCGTCACGCACGATGCTCAAAACGTCGTACTGCCATTCTTGAAGAGGAGCGTACTCTAAAAGAAATTTCAAAACATCGCGACGCGCTCGTGGTTCTCCAAAGCCGCTGTCTTTTTGCCCACGCACGTCGCTAGCACTCATGAAATTTTCTAATGTTCGTTTCGGTGCCGGGCGCTTTTTGTAAACGCCGTGAGCATCGATGAGATTTTCGATGCTTAAGCACTTATCCACAAAATCTTCGACTATATCCACACCGAGGTGGTCTATGTGTCGGCGTATTCGAATCGCGTGATTGGCCATTTGGTCGATCATTTTGCGATTGGTTTGCGAAAACCAAAGATTGTTTTTAAAAAAATCAGAGTGACCATAAACGTGAGCCATCACCAGTTTCTGATCAACGGTGTCGTTGCCCTCCATCAAATAGGCGTAGCACGGGTCATTATTGATCACGAGTTCATAAATTTTCGATAGCCCATACTCATAACTACGTGAAAGCTGTTCGAAATCCATACCAAATCGCCAGTGGGGAAAGCGCGTCGGGAAGCCCCCCTTAGCAGCCACTTCATTCAACTGCTTCGCTGTCACCATTTCAAAAACGGTTTCAAAAAAATCGAGACCAGCGGCACGGGCCTCGCCCATGATTTTTACGCGATATTTTTCAAGTTCGAGCGGTAAGTTAGCCATGCCTAGCGACCCCTGCCTAAAAACTCTTTTATCGACTGCATGATCTTTTCGCGATTTTCGATTTTACTAATGACCAAGCGTTCATCAGACACGAATGCTTTTTCTAAATCTTTTAAAAACTGCCCCGAACCATATTTAGATTCGACTTGCCCGTAGCCAAACATATTTACACTTGGCAAAAAATAATCCTTTAATAAACCTAGGCAGATTCGCGTGTCCTCGCCACTCCAGTTGTCGCCATCACTGAAGTGAAATGGGTAAATGTTCCATGAGTGAATGGGGTAATCATCTTCAATAATTCTTTTCGCCAGTCTGTAAGCTGAAGAAATCAAGGTCCCGCCCGATTCACTTGTCGAAAAAAATGTTTTTTCGTCAACTTCTTTAGCCGCGGCATCGTGAATAATAAAGCGCGTTTCAAGACCACGGTAATTACGGCGAAGCCAGGTGTTGATCCAAAAACTTTCGAGACGCACGATCTCCTTTTGCTCATCACCCATTGATCCCGAAACGTCCATCATGTAAATGACGACCGCGTTGGCTTGTGGGCGCGTGACTTTTTTAAATGTGCGAAAGCGCATATCTTCTTTAATCGGTATTACATTCGGGTCTTGGGCGTTGTAGCTACCTTCAGAAATTTGGCGCTTCAATGCTTCTTTATAACTCTGCTTGAACAAGCGTAAAGAGTTTGGCCCAATCGGCGAGCGGCCGGTATATTTCGTTTTCACGGTCTCAATGGTTTTCGAACCTTTTGGTTGAATTTTTGGCAACTCGAGTTCTTCACCCAAAATATCGGCCAACTCTTCAAGCGACACATCGACTTCGAGCATGTGTTGACCAGGCGCCTCGCCGGCCTGACCCTTACCATCACCTTGCTGACCTTGAATGGCTTCGCCAGGCTGACCCGAACCTTGCCCAACACCACCTTGATCTTTCGGACCATATTTGAATTTAGGAATTTCAATAGAAGGCACAGGTATTTTGACAAACTCTTTTTCTTGTTTGCCGATCATCTCACCTTGAGTGACGTATTTTTTAAAATGCTGCTTAATTCGACCCTTGATGATTTCTCGAAATCGTCTGTGGTCTTCTAAAATGGACATGTTCGTTGTCCTCTAATTTATTAGTATCTCGACTACGAATTTACTTTTTCTCTTTGACGTCACCGCGAGCAAAAATATTCGCTACATACTGTAGAACTTCGTGTGCCGAAACCTCATCATAGCCAAACTCTTTAATCAAGCGGGCCTTCACCTGCTCGATCTTCTCTTGGGTGTCGCGGTTTTCGGTCGATGACACTAAAGACGTGAGTTTAATAGTGTCACGTTGGTCTTCAAAAAGTTTTCGCTCGAGAGCCTTGTGCAAGCGATCGTTCGTACGATAGTCGAATTTTTTACCTTCAAGCGCAAGCGCTCCAATGTAATTCATAATCTCGCGTCTGAAGTCGTCTTTACGAGACTCAGGTATCTCTATTTTCTCTTCTACCGCACGCATGAGTCTTTCATCAGGCTCTTCGAGCTGCCCCGAAAATTGATTACGCACTTTTTCACCTTGAGTATACGCTTTCAGATTATCGATATAATTGCCACATAAGCGGCCCAGTGCGCCTTCATCAAAACTGACAGCCCGTTGTACTTCGCTCTTAATCACTTCCTCATACTCTTGTTTTACGGCACCAATCAATTCGCGATAATCATTACGAATGTCTTCGTTGTTGGCCATCAATGGGTGATTTTTTAAACCTGATTCCAGTTCATTTAAAACCATGAACGGGTTCACCGAACCTTTATTTAACTGCTGCGCCAAAACTATAGCATTTGAAATTTTATCTTGAATGTACCGAGGGGAAATACCATCTAAACCTTCACGCTTAGCTTCTTTACGAAGCTCTTTCACATTGTCTTCGGTAAAGTTAGGCAATGATTTGCCATCATACAATTTTAACTTCTGCATACGCGTGAGGTTGGCTTTCTTCGGCTTTTCAATACGCGTGAGAAGCGCCCACATCGCCGCCATCTCAATCGTGTGCGGAGCAATGCTCACGCCGCGCAAACGTTTTGAGTTAAAGTCTTTTTTGTAAATTTTGATCTCTTCGGTCCACTTAGTGATGTACGGGATATCAATACGCACAGTTCTATCACGCAAGGCTTCCATAAACTCGTTATCTTGTAAGCGACGAAATTCAGGTTCGTTCGTGTGACCGATAATCACTTCATCGATATGCGTTTGCGCAAATTTCTTGGGCTTCACCTTGTGCTCTTGCGAAGCGCCGAGCAAATCATACAAGAAAGCCACGTCTAATTTTAAAACCTCGACAAATTCAATCACACCGCGATTGGCAATATTAAATTCGCCGTCGAAGTTAAAAGCACGAGGGTCGGAGTCAGAACCATATTCAGCAATTTTGCGATAATTCAAGTCGCCCGTGAGCTCAGTGCTGTCTTGGTTTTTTTCATCCTTTGGCTGAAAGGTGCCAATGCCAATACGATCAGCTTCGCTCAACACCATTCTTTTTACACGCACGTGGTTGAACACTCGCTCCACATTGCCATTGTATTTTTCGAGTAATTTTTTAAAGATAAATCGGCTTGGTGGGCACAGTTCGCCTTGAATATTAATACGAAAGTCGTCACGGCTGCCGCGATTGAGTTCATCACATAATCGCGAGCGCATATCCTCAGGCACCAAGGTCAAAGGGTCTTCATGCATAGGACTTGGGAACACTCTCACGCCCTTACCGAAAATCTCTTCATGATCGCCGCCTTCATCGACCCATTCAAAAGTATATAAAGCGCCTTGATCCATTTTTGAATAAGCTTCGACGCCTTTTTTAATCATGCGACAAACTGTCGACTTAGCACTCCCCACAGGACCGTGCAGCAAAATCACACGTTTTTCGGCGCCATAGCCAAGAGCCGCTGCTTTTAAAACATTCACTAATTTCATAAGTGGTACGTCGAGACCAAAAACCGCATCACGGCCACCGTTGTCTTCGTCATCAAAAAATTTGTAATGAACAACATGTTTTTTAACGTCGACGTATTCTTCAGAGCCCTTTTCAACGATCAAATCGTAAAGTCTTTGAAAAGCATTACGCGTAATTTTAGGGTTCTTCTTCACCAAGTTGATGTAATCGTTAAAACTACCAACCCAATTGAGGTCGCGGTACTCTTTTGAATTCTGCCAGTCGCGCAAAATCGATGAAAAATTGACTGATCCCCAATCGCCTGACATATCCCTCTCCTCGGCCAAAGGTTAGGTAGCTTCTCTTATTTAATTATGACCTAGTTTCGCCTAATTGACGACGGCACGTCTCAGAACTGGACGTACGGCTGATTCACACTGAAAAGCACCATCGTCTCAGTTTAAATCTCAGCACATTATAAGCTACACTTCGTTTGATTTAAAACTATTGGACTCGTATCTGATACTTTTGGCATAAGAATTACATTTTTTTTACTTTAAAAGAAGACGGCACTTTAAGTGTAAATGCTTTCTCAGGATCCTTCACTTTTGACTCAAAATCGAACAAGCTCATTTGCACACTGGCCTGGGTGTGTTCAAAACCAATAGTTCGCTTACGACCATCTCGCGAAATCCAATCGATCTTTAAACCTGTTTTTGAGTCATGACAGGATTTTACCAACTTCTGCGCGTCCGCGATACAAACCCAATTTTTACCCGCCGGCATTTTATCAAAAAAGACACTATATAAAGCTTGCGGTTCAATCGGCACTCTTAACAAATCACGCAATGAAACCCGATTGGCTTTGGCGCGTAAAACTGATTTCTCATTCATATCGAGATATTCGAGATTGTCACCCACGACAAGCAAAGAGGCGAGGTGCGTACCCATGGTCGAAGTGACATCAATCCGCAATCGCTCTCCGTTCACGGCCTTGACCTTCACGTTAACTATTGCTGATTTAGATTCTTTTTTATCATGAACAAGAACTTTGCCATCCCATTCACCTTCGTTGTATTCGGAAAAATTTTGCGGCGCAGTTGTTGCGCAACCGACTAAACACATAAAACACATAGCTAAATAAAACGGGTTTTTACTCGCCTTTAACAGACGTGGGGGCGCGTTCCGGGGTAATAACTTTTTGAGTAGAGGCTTTCTTTTCGCCGAGAGAGAGAATTTTTGCACGAATCTTACTCGCTTTTGTTTGATCTTGTTCAACCGACACCGCCTTCAAATACATCTGTTTGGCTTTTTCAGAGAGCTCATAAACATAATAAGCATCCCCTAGGTGTTCGGCAATAACACTCTCATCAGAGCGAGAATGAACTGCGCTTTCAAGATATTGTATGGCTTCTTCAATACGACCCTGTTTGAATAACACCCAACCCACAGTGTCGAGAATGAAACCGTCGTTGGGTTGCAGTTTCATAGCCGCTCGAGCCAGTGATTCGGCTTCTTCTAAATTTTTATTTTGTTCCGCAAAGGTATAAGCCAAGTAGTTTAAGGCTTGCACATGCTGCGCATCGACTGCCAAAACTTTGCGCATTTCACTAATCATATCTTCTTGACGACCCAACCGGTCGTACATGGAACCTAAATAAAATCGCAATTGAGTATTGTCAGAAAATTTCTCTGTGGCCTTTTCAAGCATCGCCACTCCCGCCTTGTACTCACGACGTTCGTCCAGAATAGACGCGTAAAATGCATAAAATTGTGGCACGTCGTCACGAATGGAGATCGCATTTTTTAACAATGTACTGGCGGCTTCAAGATCTTGTTTTTTGCGATACAGATAGGCTGAATGCACAACCGCTTCTTGATAATATGTGCTCGTGCTTTCAATTTTATTAAAATTGCGAATCGCCAAATCATGTTTTTCGGTTTCCTCGTAAACTGCGGCTAAATAAAACCGAATTTTGTCTGAGTTGGGCGCTAAAACGATAATCTCTTCAAGTTTATCGATAGCGGCAGCATATTTTTTTTGCTCAATTAAAATCAACGCCACTTTCACTTTAACGTTCAAGTTTTGTGGCTCAAATGACTCGAGCACCTTGAGGTGTTTGTAAGCGCGAATGTAGTCTTCAGACTCGAGATAAACTTGACCCAATTGAAAGGCCACACTTTTCTTTGGGCCAAACTGCTCTTGAAATGATTCCAGTAGCTTTAGG
>JAYUVI010000025.1:0-7389 GCA_043754135.1 Bdellovibrionales bacterium
GTGCTGCCAATAATCTCAAAACGGTGTGGAACTCGTTCATTTTTTCTACACCGGCAGTTCTGGCAATATCTTTTTCAACAAAACTCAATATGTAATCATTTAAATATTGTTTAACGGATAATTCTAAGTTCGTGACAAGTTCAGGGTATCCACCCCTAAAAAGTAATGTCTGTATTGATGTTTCAGGGAAAGCAGATAAAATTTCTTTTACTGAAAATCCGTGCAAGGCGAATAAATGACAACGACCAGCTAAAGATTCTTTGACTCTTTCATCCAAGATTTGCCGATTAGAACCCGTTAAATAAAACAGTGGAGACTGGGCTTTTTTTTTGTTGGTGTGACGAAGATTTTCTCGCCGAATTTTATCTATATGCAGTTTAATCTCCGAAAAAATCGGGGGCGCATATTGAGCTTCATCAATTAAGCAAGGCCACTTGACCCCCGCAAAAAAAAGCGCCGGATCTTTTTGAGCTTTTTCACGTAATGCCAGATCATCTAAAAAAAACCGAGATTGAAGAGGCAGTTGATCTAGTAAAGTGGTTTTACCACACTGTCTAGGCCCCCAAATTAAAACGCATTCAAGATACGAATCTTGAACTAAAGTTGCCAAAAAATCCCTCTTAACATACATTTGGCTATATTCCAATGGCAATGGAAAATAGTCAACAGCATTCGCAACCCGGACGTTTATCATTCATCGCTCCCACTAAGCTCGGACTGCTCCATCGATGGCTGGTCTCTGACGATAAATCTATCGAAAAGAAAATGGTCATGGTCGGGACTTACGAGCAATTGCTTCGCTGGTTGTTCCAACCATCAATGTAAACTAATTCTGTTAATTTCCGACCTCGTCAATACCGTTAAGACGTCTTAACTTGTTTAACGCATGCAAAGTCTTAGCATCTAAAAGGCGGCCATAAATATCTGTGGTGGCTCTGAGTCTTCCCAATATGCTCTGGACATAAAAAGATTTGTTATGAAATTTCTGCTGGGCTACGTGCAACTCGTGCCCAATTTGGTCACGAAAATCCGCCAACTCATTTTCTGCGGTATTAAAATCTTTTTGCGTCACCTGCGCCACTGCCTTTACCGGCAAGAACCTGCTGGGTAGAAAAGTTAATTAGCAAAAGTGAAGTGAGGGCGAGTTGGACAATATTTTTAGTCATGACGAACCTCCGATTTTGATGTTTTCATTAAGGCGAAACTTGTCAGCCTCGCCACTCAGTTTGCTAATGTACTCGCGACAAATATATATTGGCGAATTTCTTCATAAGTAACGAATATAAAGCCGTATTGTCGTCAAGCATCTTAAGCAGTCGCTTTTTTTCATAACAATCGCCAGAAGGAAATTTTGTAAAGGATAAATTAGAACTGATTGTATCTCGTCGGTCAACTAATCCCAGTTCAATGGCCTTCAGCTTGGTCAGGTCCTGTCCAGCATTTTCAATTTGAGTACGCCATTTTTGTATATCAATTTCATCGCAGGCAGAAATTTGAAAATCAAGAAAGGGGATAATTTTCCAGTATAGATTATCGTTCCACAACGGCGACTTGCCACCATATCTTAATCTTGATACTGCACGTGCATCAACCTTAAAATCCGTTAAGGCTTTAATAATTCTCGGCAACTCACTACAAAAATATTGATGTCTATCAGAGTTAGGGAATTGCTCTTTCACCTTTTGTGTTAAGAGCGGTGCTATAGTTTCTGAATATTTGTCAGATAAAATTTTATCGAAAATTCGACCCGTCTTTTTTGAGTGAGAATACTCAAAACTTTCTTCAAGACCAGCCATAACATAGCCTTCATGTAAGATAGTCGACAGAAAGCCCGCGTAAGTTACACGAGTCTCGCTGCATGTTTCACAATTGGCCTCAGATCTTTCTTTAGAAAATTTAGGCCAATTCACTATCAGCTGCGAAGGTCTATGGTCATTGGCGGTAGAACTTCTAAATGTCATCTCACGACCATTTTCAATAATAGGTTCAAGTGAGATATCAAAAACATAAGAGGGTAATTCTTCATTCGTCAAAAGGTGACCCAGCATTTGCTCTAATTTGTCGGGTGTCATTTCAGCGACAGCAGTATCTTGCACACCAATTTTTAAAACAGAAACTAATCGATACAAACCGAGCGTTTGAGAAATCAACAGTTGCAAATCTATTTTAGCATCAGCTAGGGCTGCTTTATGTTCTTCTTTTCTGGCCACATCACGAAGTTCTTGCTCCAGTTCAGGGTCTGTATCTGAAATTTCTTCTGAAACTCTTTTGGCATCTCCGGCGCCGCTACCTTTACCAGCCGCAGCGAATTGTGACGCTGTCACAATAGCCGTTGCGAGTGTAAAGAATAAAATAATATGGACTTTCGCCACGCCCAATTTTTGATTTGAGAATAAATTCCATTCGCTCATACGTTCTCCTTAGCTTTGGTGATGGGAAATAAACTGACGCCTAAATAATAAACTTCATCTTTTGAGGGGCTCGCCGAAAGCTCGGCTGTGAGCTGCTTAATAAATTGAACGATGCGCTTTTTGGCGAGCGGCACGTTTTTTACTGCTGTCGGGAAGGTCATCGACGAATGCACGCGTTGTTCATATGGAGTGTTGTCGATAGCTTCGATGGCCTTTTGCAGTAATTGTTTTTCATATTTTTTAAATGCTGCGTGGGTGACCTCATTGCCTTTATTGACGGCGTCACCCATGCGATCATGCCAGCGGCCTTTGCTGTCAATTTCTAGAAAATCAAGACGTTGTAAACGCTCGACGGCGGCACGCACCTCATGCACTGTTACGCCCAGCACTCGTGCCACCCATTTTTCGTCTGATTTAAAATGATTGACTCGCGTTAGCTCGAGAATGGCGTAGTGGTACCAATCTGAAATAGCGTGAAATAAATCGGTGTCGAGAGTGTGGTAAGTTTTGCCACCCGACACGTTGGCAAGATTGATCGACATAAGTTCTTGAGCTTCGGCCGGTGACAACTCGAGTTTTTCCGAGAGGCGCTCACACATTCTATCAGTGAGCGGGCGGGTACCACGCAAAATCTGCGAGAGCGCTGACGGCTCAAGCTTCAGCAGCTGCCCAAAGGCCCGCATAGAGAAGCGCGGGTTACGGCGCGTGCGCTCGATTAGTTCTCGTTGTAAGTGCTCGCGAAAGAGCTCGTTTCTCGTCAACATGGGCGGTGATGTAGACGCACAGTTGGCGCACGACAACAGTTTTTGACACAAACCGTGTCAATCTCTGACACATCACCATGAAAAGTGTATTTTATTTACAGAGTGTTGAAATGGCTGACGGTAGTTTATAAAGCGGCAATATCGACTTTGCCCTCGAGTGCGTAAATTACAGCTAAGCGAATCTCAGTGGTAACTCCGCGGGCGCGGATGGCCTCGGCGTAAAGGCGCAGTTGATCTAAAGCTTTTTCTTTGTAGAGCGAAGAGCCCGACTTGTAATCGATGACCCACGTCACGCCGTCGACTGTGCCCCATAAGTCGATTTGTCCTTCAACGATTTGAACTGCAGGTGCTGTGTTCTCCGATTCAGATTCAGTCGCTGACGTAGTCTTAGGACGCTTCAACTGAAAACCCCACTCTACTTCGCCGTCACGAATGAGCTGTGCCACGGGCGGCTCTTTTAAGGCGAGCACGTAATGAACCGCTTTTTCAAACTCGCGCGATTTTTTTGAAAACCACTTGTCGCTGTATTCGCGCAGGTAAGTCTCGCCGTCGCTTATGAGACGGCCGGTCTCAACATCGAAAAAACTTTCGTCGCGATATTTAAGACTTTCAAAAAAACTATGCAGGCGTTGTCCAAAAACTGGTGCTTCAATTTTCTGTTGTAATTGCCCCGTTGAAATGGCTTTACTTTCGACGCCGTATTTTTCCTCGAGAAGTTTTGTCACTGAGATGCGTTTAGAACTCTCAACCGCTGACTGAGTTGAACCGCTATTCTCTTTAGAATCCCACGGCGCCCGCGGCTCGCGCGTCGCACTCGCCGACTCTTGATAAGGCTCAAGCGTCATCTGACTCACGTCTTCAGCTTTATAATGATTAACTAGCATTGCCGCCCACGAAGTTTTATCAAGGGGGGCTTGCCACTGCATGGTGACCGATTCAACCGCGCGTGTGAGAGCGACGTAAAGTAATCGCAAATGCTCTTCGCGTTCGGCTTCAGCGATTTTCTCGAAACATCGGCGGGCCGCCAAGTTATGAATGAATTTTCTCTCTTCACCTAAGCGCAAAGCCAAAGTGAATTGATTAGTTTCTTCGTCACAAACCAAAAACTGAGTGTGTTTGCGATTTTCAGCCGTCGAAAGTCGCCGATCTAAGTTCGGCACCAAAACATGTTTGAATTTCAGCCCCTTCGCCTTGTGAATGGTCATGAGGTTCACGCGATTGGGTTCGAGAGCCGCAACAGCGTCGGATTCACTTTCACCGTGACCACCCTCGACCGTTCTGAGCGCGTTCTGTACAAACGCCATATAACTAAAGCCAGGTGAGCGCTCTTGCTCTCGCAAAAAGGCGAGAAACTTCCAAATATTTGATTCGCGACGGCCGGTGGAGTCGTGAGTGTGTGAAGCGTCGATTAATCCTGAAGCAAACAGCGTTTCACGTAAAGTTTCAAAAATGCCCTTTTCGGTTTTGCTTTTTAACGCCACTGATAATTTTTTTATCGCGCCGTTTTCACCACGAGATTTTTGTAATTCAACCCAGTAAAACGCTGGTTTCTCGGCGAGCGCTTGAGCTAATTCTTGATCAGGAACGCGAAACCATGGCGAACGCAAAACCCGCAGTAAATTTTTATTGTCATGAGGGTTTAATAAAAATTTAAGTAAAGACAAAGCATCGAGAACTTCACGGCGACCATAAAAACCATCTGACGAATGCACATGCGTAGGTACATTGAGCGATTCAAAATACTGCGCCACCGCCAAAAGTTCGCCATTGGTGCGCGCGAGCACACAGAAATTATCAAAGTGCTCACCTAACGCGACTTTTTTCAAAATGCTGTCGGCTAAGCAGGCATAAGGTTGTTCGTCGTCTTCACCTACCGCAAAAAACTGGGCGATGTCAGCCATTGTAGACGTCTGATCGGCTACACCTGTCGTGACTTTTGAAAGTGGCGCCTCTTTAGGCACCATCGGAGCAAATGCGGGTGAAAGATGTGCAAAAAACTCATTGAAGAACAAAAGTAGCTCGGGTCGCGAGCGATAATTTTTCATCAATTCGCTGCGCTCTCCACCAGCGGCCAACACAGCTGCCTCTTTCTGAGTAAAAACTGTCGAACGCGCACCACGAAACAGGTAAATACTCTGTTGGGGATCGCCGACAACAAATACTGGCTTTCGACCCACCAAACCATTCAAAATTTCAACCTGCACGGGACTCGTGTCTTGAAACTCGTCGATCAACCAGTAATCCCAATCCGCTGAAAATGCTTGGGCCACTTCTGGGTGCTCATGCAACGTGCGTAACGTGATCTGCTCGAGGTCGTCGATTTCAATTTGCCCTGATTGCAGCTTACGCTCTGAAAACTTCAGATCGAATTCTTTTTTTAGTTCAGCAAATACTTGCGTACGTTCGGCGTAACGTTCAACGGTGGCCGCAGAGAATTCTTCAGAGGCCAGTTCTTCACAATCTTCAAGCGCCGCTTTTAACTCTTCGTGCAGCTGGAGCGAGAAGGGCGAGTTCTTGCTCATGAACCGAGGTTTTTCAAGGGCGTCAAGACTCGACACCCAATCTTGAATCGAGAAGGCGTCTTGAGCCTCTGCTTGAACTTTGTACTGACGCAAATATTTTGCGCAAGTCTGTACATGCTCGCAATAAGCGAACCATTTCTCCACACCGGTCTCGGCTAAAATATTTTTATTCACCGCGTACAGCTTTTCAGCTCGAGATCGATACTCGGTTTGCAAAAGTTCGCGCAACTTTGCGGCAGTCACTGGAGTCGCATCACGAGGCAAAGAGTCCCGCACAATCTCGCATAATTGATTGAAGGTGAAATCTTCGAGCAATTCTTCGTAAGACTGGCCTTCAGAAAGCGAAGCACTCTTGAATGGTACTTGAAACTCATTATCGCCGACCAGAATTTCGCGCAACACGGAGCGTGCGATACGTGCTGCAGAAGTTTCATCTAAAACTTTAAAACCTGAATCAATATCGAGCCAGTGCCCTAGCCGACGTAGAAAAATCGCAAGCACGCCATGAATAGTCGAAATATGTAGATTGGAGCGACTTGTGACAAAATCAATCAACCTGACATCATTTAACTGACAAGCTTCGCGCACGAGACGTTCGCGCAATTCTTCTGTCGCCTTACGAGTGAAAGTGGTCACCACGATTTTAGGCGCGCGCTTGTGCGTATCAAAAAAGTGCTGTGCCACATCGAGTACACGCTTCGTCAGCAATGTAGTTTTACCGGCACCGGCGCCGGCGCGCACGATTTCATCTTTTAATTCAAATGTGGGGCTCGACACAGAGTTCTCCAATGACATTCGCTACAGGTTTTTAAATCGTGTGGTTGTGACGTAAGTTGACCGGCCAAAATATTTCGAACCACTTCAGCCAAACGTGTTTTCACTTCGCCTAAAAGCTTTAGTAAAGCCTCGTCGCTCAACTGACTGCGATTGCGGGTGTTAGCACCAAAAAGTTTGTTCTCGTGCCCCACTAAACGAAAACCTTTTTCGCGATTCATGTTCGAAATAGCAAAATAAAATGCACCTAACACTGGACCCGCTTTTAACTCGCTCAAACCTTCACTCAACGCCAGTGTGTAAAAGGCCAGTTGCAATTCGTTGTTGGCGAGCCAACTCCCATGATTTCGCAGCTGATGTGGCCGCGATTTATAATCAATCACCGCGTACTCGTGAAAATCGTTATGAACACTACTCGCGCCAGCGGCCCCACCGGTATGACCCACGAAGGCATCAACGCGATCTATACGGCCACTGACTTGCACGCGGGTCGAGTCGTCGAAAACCATTTCACCTTCAATCAGTAACTCTCGCGCCACAGTTTTCAACTTGGGGTGTTGGGCGCGCCATTCTTTTTCAAACTGCATAAACTTTTGTGCAATCTGAATATAATACTGGCGTTTCACCGGCCATAGGCGGGCATCGCCGACAGGCACATCCATTTGATCACGAACGCCATCAATAATCTGCGTCAGTTCACCAATTGGGCGTTCGAAGCGCAAGGGCTCATCGAGTAACCGGTCAAGCACGCCGTGCAGAATACGACCGCCCGTCATTGCGTCCACATCGAGATCGACGGTCGGCAAATCACTCAAATGAAAAACTTTTTCGGCAGCAAAAATAAACGGGCATTCCAAATATTTTTCAATCTGTGACGCCGAGAAACGCAATTCACGCGCCGGAGTAAAGGGATCGAGC
>JAYUVI010000026.1:0-2216 GCA_043754135.1 Bdellovibrionales bacterium
CCATCGGCCACACAAATGAAAAAATTGATGTCAGAGCACCCTGAAATTGTGTTCGCTGCAATCGAAGCAGACCCTAAGCTCTTTTTTGAAACTGTACAAAAAGTGCAGTCAGCGGCTCGCGACCAACAGATGGCCGCGCAGATGAAAGAAGAATTAACTCGCGTAATTGAAGAAATCAAAACACCTAAACCAGTGACGGTAGATGCCGATCGCGCCACTCTGGGGCCAGCCTCTGCGCAGGTGACAATTGTCGAGTGGGCCGATTTTAACTGTGGTCACTGTTTGCATGCGAACGAAACCATGGAGAAAATTGCGGGCGAGTACAAAGATAAAGTGCGCGTAGTTTTTAAACACTTGCCGATTTTAACCAAAGAAAGTCGCATGGCCGCTGAATATATGGAGGCCGTCGCTTTGCAAGACAAAGAGAAAGGCTTGAAATTTCACTCTGAGCTTTTTGCCCAACAAAAAAGTTTTCGTGAAGGCGGCGAGACATTTTTGAAGAAGCTAGTGAAAGATGTCGGTGCCGATGTGGCCCGCGCACAGACAGATCGCAAAGGCGCTGTAGTGAAAAAACGTATTGATGGTGATGAAAGCGAAGCTAAAGAATTTGGGTTCAAAGGCACGCCTGCTTTTATGGTGAATGGCGCCGCAATTCATGGCGCGTACCCTTACGATTTCTTTAAGCAACTTCTCGACACAGTTTTGGCTGCAAAATAATTAGCCTAGATCAATGTGAACTTCGGCCTGAGTGTTGAGTTGAATATGATTATTCGAAAGTGCAGCGGCGTAAGCAGTAAGTCTTACGCCTTTTTTTTGCACTTCACGCAGCAAACGCCCGTAAGTGGGGTCGATATCGTCGGCGGGTATGAAGCGACGGCAATCTGTTCTTTGCACAACAAAAAGTAACTCCGCTTGAGCTCCTTGCGCGACTAATTGTGCGAGTTCGTTCAAGTGCTTTTGCCCGCGAGTCGTCACCGCATCGGGGAAGAGCGCAATGCCATCCCGCGCGAGGGTTACGCTTTTCACTTCGACAAATAAATTTTCATTTTGCGGGCCTGAGAGTTTCATGTCGAGACGGGTTTCAGCGTTGATTTTAACTTCTCGCGCGCCTTGCGTGAATCTTTGCCAGTGAGGCACCACTTTGAGTTGAAAAGTCTCCCACGCGAGCTCATTGGCTTTGTGAGTGTTCACTCCCACCCAGGTGTCGCCGACCTGTACTTGCTCGAGTGTGAAGCGCAGTTTGCGTTCGGGGTTTGTCGCCGGTGAAACCAAGCAAAGGCGCCCGTCAGCCAGGTCGCAAATGCCCTTCAAGCTACCGGTATTAGGGACGTGAGCGACGGCTTCTTTGCCATCAATGATCACATCGGCAAAAAAACGTTTATATCGCTTCAAAAACTGGGCTGTGATGAGGGGCGTGTTGTAGTCCATGCGTCGTTTTGTTATAAATTGGGTTTGGTATAATCTCAAGATTTTCATTTAACGGCAGAAGCAAGGGGTTTTTTAGATGGGCTCTCAATCAGCAGGTCATCGTGTGCCTAAGCCCGAGTGGATCAAAGTGCGCGCGCCTGTGGGCGAAAAATATTTTGAAATCAAAGATCTTTTGAAGTCGCTGAATTTAGCGACCGTTTGCCAAGAAGCCCGCTGCCCGAATATGGCGGAGTGTTGGAATGGTGGCACAGCTACATTTATGCTCATGGGCGAAGTGTGCACGCGCGGCTGTCGTTTTTGTTCGGTGAAAACTGGTAACCCTAAAGGTAAAATCGATAATGATGAACCTGAAAAAGTAGGTTTGGCGATTTCGAAAATGGGTCTCGATTATGTGGTGCTGACATCTGTCGATCGTGACGACTTGCTTGATGAAGGTTCGGGTCACTTCGCGCGCACGGTCGAGGTGATTAAAAAAAATCGCCCCGATTTGTTGGTTGAAGTTTTGACTCCTGATTTTAAAGGCAATATGGAGTTTGTAGCGAAAATCGTCGATGCCGGGCCCGATGTATTTGCTCACAATGTAGAAACGGTGGAGAGTTTGCAAAAACGTGTGCGTGACCCGCGCGCGGGCTACAAGCAGTCGCTTGATGTTTTGGCCTTTGTGAAAAAGCATGACCCGACACGGTTTACTAAAACTTCGATCATGCTTGGTCTCGGCGAGAAAGATGACGAGGTCATGACCACGTTGCGTGATCTGCGCGCCGTTGATTGTGACGTGGTCACATTTG
>JAYUVI010000027.1:0-3892 GCA_043754135.1 Bdellovibrionales bacterium
GTTGGCCGTTGCAGCCGCGCTTGCCTTTCTGGTGCTCATCGTTTATCCGGCATACGAATTTGCTCACGATGAAGCCGCGATCACCACGCCAGCGCTCGAGATTTCCAACGCCTGGCGCGCATCTGCGCTGCCCATCGGCAGCGCGTTAATGCTCATCATCGCGCTGATGCGGCTGCTGGAGGTGGGCAGCTGGCGCCTGGTGGGCGAGGCGGTCGCTGTGGTTGCAGTGGGCATTGGCGTCATGCTGGACGGCGGGCGTTGATATGAACGGCCAATTTATGATCTTGTTGGGTTCGTCTTCGAACTACGTCGAAGGTGAATTGCGAGTGTACGCACCGATTACTTGTTTAAATATGGGAATCGGTTTGATGCCTGGCATTTATCAATTGCAACCTCACAATGCCGGCGGCGGACAAGTGAGCACAAATGGCATGCAGAATGTCACGTTGATAGCCCGCGGCCCTGGCGGCGAGGCTTTGATCACTATTCCATACGCGTACAGTTTCAACAGCAATGTTTGCGGTTTTCAAGGCATGCAAGGCTCGCTCATGATTCAACAAGCGATGGGCGGACAATGCGGTCGTCAATTATTTTTCTCTGACCAAGCGACAAACGCTCAGATGTGTCGTTAATTTTTTGAAGAAGAGGAGGGGCCTAACATGAAAACAATCCATGCACTTAAGCTGATCGCAAGTTTTGCATTTCTTCTTGGGCTCTCGGCTTGTTCGACGCAGTATCGTGATGCTCTCCCGCAAATTTCTGAAGACGAATTGGTGCAAATGTTTGGGACTATTTCTGAACGCGCAAATGATTCTTATGTAAAAGCCTTGTCGAGTAGCACCGATGTTTTTGGTGGTGGCACAACCGTGATGTGGCATGCGCGCGATGAAAAAGGTCGCCCCGCAGCGAGTGTTTTATCGGTTGAAGATATGAGCATATTCAATAACGGCGCGAGTAACCCCAGTGCATGGGCCTCAAGTGGTACGCGTTCATGGCAAGTACTTACGCAGGTCGATGTGATTTTCGTTGATTCAGTGGATGTAAATAAACAGCGTGTATTTTCGCTTTTGCTAAGTATGGTCGGCGTAGGCGATAGCGGTGAGATGATTGAATCTTACTATGCAGTTTCGAGTGAACCAGGTTCGCAAAAGTTTACTGATGATGAGTTTGAAGTGCGTGTTGGTGATTTGACTTTAGTCTCTCGCGATTTGAGCGATGATTTTGACGACGAGCTTGCCGGGTCGGTGAAGCTCGATATTTATGACGCCAATGGCGATTACGTCGGCCAAGTTTCGACGATGTCTGGCTACGGCAATTAATTAATAAGCTATTTACTTACCTCTAATTTCAGCGTTAGCATGTTCCTTAATCTATGGCGCTGTCTCACTGGGTTGATTTTTTCGAAGATTTGCAACATGTCCGCGGACGCTCGCTGAACACAGTGATGGCCTACCGCCGCGATCTAGAAATTTACGAAGATTTTCTCAACCATCACTCTGATATTTCACGAATCTACGAATACTTAAGCAAAAGAAAATTGAGTGTGCGTTCGCAAGCGCGAGTGATCTCAAGCATTCGTACTTATTTACGCTATCTCGAACGCCAAGGTGAAAGGGTGCAGAACCTACGTCAGTTGCGCCCACCAAAAGTAAAAGTGGGATTGCCGAAGGCGCTGACTCTTGAAGACTTTCGTAAACTCTATGATGCTTGCGTGGTCGAGAATCCGTTGCGTACGGCCCGTAATCAAATCACTTTGCTTTTGCTTTTTGGTTTGGGTTGCCGCGTGACTGAACTTATTGGTCTCGACACTCATGATCTTAACCCGACAGAGAGTTGGTTGCGAGTGGTGGGCAAGGGGAGCAAAGAGCGTCTTGTGCCGTTGACCCAACAGCTGTTGAAAGAACTTGAAGCTTATTTGGCACATGTACGGTCGTCTTTGGTGAAACATAAAACTCCCGCGATTTTGATTAACGATAAAGGTAATCGCCCCAGTCGTGTCGACATTTGGCGTTGGTTGGCCGCGTGGTCGGCGACGGCTGGTTTTGATGGTCCGATTAGCCCCCATCGTTTCAGACATGGTTGTGCGACGGCTTTGCTTGAGGGAGGTGCCGACTTGCGCTCCATTCAAGTGCTACTGGGCCATTCAAGCATTCAAACTACACAGATTTACACAGCGGTGAGCAGTCACAAGATTCGTAACGAGATCGACGAACATCATCCGTTGTCTAATGTTCGGACGGATCTCGAGAACTAGCGCGCGCTTATTTCTATTTGAACACCTGGCCTGCTTTGCTGGGCTTGTATTCCTTCGAAAAAATTAAAGTTCAACTTTAACTTAATCGGAGGTTTTTTATGCGAGTGTTTTCGTTTGTTCGTAAGGGGATTGACCTTGAGCCTATAGAGATCGATGTCACGCTAGTGCCGGGTTTGCCAGCCTTTCACTTGATCGGCTTGCCCGACACAGCAATTAAAGAAAGCATTTTACGAATTAAATCGGCTTTGCGGCATCAGGGGTTTCAGTTACCGAATCGCGATCAGGTGTTAATTCACCTTAAGCCATCGCATGAAAAGAAAACCAGTCAGGGTCTAGATCTGGCGATCACTGCGGCCTATTTACTAGCGACTAATCAAATTGAAGCCGAGCTGTTTGATTCAGCTGAAAATATTTATTTTTACGGAGAAGTGACTTTAGAAGGCGAAGTCGTAGCCCCGCTTGATCTTGAACTGCTCGAAGAATTACCTAAGCGCAGTCTTTTGGTAACGGGTGGCGAACGGCAGTGGCCTTTTCACCATGGTAAGGTGGCGTCCTTGCAAGATTTGGCGCAGGTGAAATGGTGTGAGGGGGAGTGGTCGCCGGAATTCTCTAGCGAGTTAGCAACTTACGAACCAACAGATCGCGGTGATCAAGCCAAGACTTTGTCTGAACACCTGTCACACTTTGAATTTGGTGAGCGCATGGCGGATTTACTCGCGGTCGCGGCGGCTGGCGAGCACAATGTTTTTGTCGCGGGACCGGCGGGAACTGGCAAAACCACATTTGCTCAGGTGTTACATGAACTTTTGCGTACACCTTCGCGAGAAGAGCAACATAAGATCGATAAAATTTCGCGACTCACTCGTCGAGAGAAATGCGGGCGCCCGTATGTGAGTCCACACCACTCCTCAACTGAGATTGCACTTTTAGGTGGGGGAGTGCCACCGTACCCTGGCGAAATCACGCGCGCGCAACATGGTGTTTTGGTGCTCGATGAATATTTAGAGTTTACCAACTATGTGCGCGAATGTTTGCGCGAACCTATCGAGCGTCATGAAATTACTGTTTGTCGTTCGGGCAGTAAAGTCACTTTTCCGGCCGACTTTTTGCTGGTGGCTTCGACCAATCTTTGCCCTTGCGGTGAATTTGTGCCGGGTTTGTCGACCCATTGTGGTTTCTCGGGGACGCGTTGTAAATCCTACTGTCATCGTATGAGCGGGCCTTTGCTCGATCGTTTTGAAATAGTTTCTTTCAGTCATGTGTGGCGAAACCCCAAAAAAACGCAGTCTGTTTATGGCGTCGCCGAAATTCGTGAGCGAGTCATGAGAGCGCAGAAATTCGCTCTAGAAGTGCGCGGGCAGAAGGTGTTGAATTCGCGGCTTAATTTACATGAGTGCGAGGCGGTCATACCGGCTGTCGTACGCAAACTGCTTTTGCCTGAGGTGCCGGCCTCACATCGGCGCCTGCTGGCTTTGTATCGTGTCGCGCGAACTCTGGCTGATCTCGAGGAGTGTGAAAATGTATGTGGACGCCACATCGAAGCGGCAAAAAATTTGACAATTCAACCATTTAGGGACATTAAAGAGACTTGGCGCTAGGCCCATTCGGGCCGCTTCGCTTGGTGGTATGGCCGAGGAG
>JAYUVI010000028.1:0-2378 GCA_043754135.1 Bdellovibrionales bacterium
TTTTTTGATATAAACTGTCCCCCTAATATAATTTAAAAATCCTCTTAACCATAAGCCCAGTAACCCTTGTCTCATTACCACGCCGGACGCACAACGCAGCTCGGCAGGGGGTTAAAAATGAGTTACTTCTCGCCAAAAATCGTTCGGCTTTGTAAAGAAAAATTGATTGAGACAAAGTCGCACATTCTCAATCGGGTTCGCTCTAATCACAGTGAGTTTCACTCGCGCGATCGTAGCGGCGATGAGGCCGATCAAGCGGTAAATGTTCTCGCTGAAGACCAGTTTTTGAACATTCAAGAACGTCTCAGATTTCAACTTTTAGAAATTGAAGTGGCCCTCGCAAAAATCGAGAGAGGGATTTACGGAATCTGTGAAGAAACTGAAGAGCCCATAGAGTTTGAGCGATTATTGGCTATACCTTGGACTAGGTTGAGTATCGAAGGCGCAGAAATTCGCGACGATGTGTCTAAACGTTATGCAAAGTAACACCTTGGTTAGAGGACGCTTCGCCTAGTCATGCCCACTGTGAGTCGAGTGTGGCTTTTAAATCTCAACAGAAAATTGACACATTAATTGAAAATTAATGAGTCGTTTCAAGAAATTCCAGACTTTTTTTTATAAATTTATCTAATGCCTTTCTGCGACCCGCCGATGAGTTTAGTGAAGAAGTCGCGGAGGCCTCATGAAGTTTGACGACAAAATAATCGATATCCCAGACACCCTGCCGATGCTCCCCGTGCGTGATATTGTTGTGTTCCCCTACATGATTTTACCTCTGTATGTAGGCCGTGAAAGCTCAATCCGCGGAGTAGAAGAAGCACTGGCTAAAAATCGTTTGATTTTTTTAGCGTCACAAAAAGATATCGCTGAAGAAAACCCGAAAGAAGATACTATCTACAAGACTGGCACGATCGCGATGATCATGCGCATGCGTAAACTGCCTGATGGCCGCGTGAAAGTTCTGATTCAAGGTATCACCAAAGGTCGCATTACATCGTTCACCAAACATGACCCTTATTTCGAAGTGGGCTGTGAAAAAATACAAGAAGCTCCAGTACCAGGTTCGCCGATTGAATATGAAGCGATGATTCGTACAGCAAAAGAGCATCTGGAAAAGATCATTGCCCTGGGCCGCATGCTTTCCCCCGACATTCTATTAGTATTAGATGACGTCACAGACCCAGGTCGTATGGCCGATTTGATTGCGTCGAACATGGGCTTAAAAGTGACTGATGCCCAAAAAGTTCTTGAAACTCATGACCCCAAGACGCGCTTGCAATTAGTGAACGATATATTAGCTAACGAACTCGAAGTTTTGCAAATGCAGGCGAAAATTCGTAGCCAAGCTAAAGATGAAATGACCAAAAGCCAGCGCGAGTATTTTTTGCGCGAGCAAATGCGCGCTATCAAAAACGAACTCGGCGATGGGGATTCACGTACTGAAGAAATTGATGAATTGCGCGACAAAATTAAAAATGTTGGCATGCCTGAAGGTGTTATGGGCGAAGCGATTAAGCAACTTTCACGTTTAGAGCGCATGCATCCCGACGCCAGCGAAGCTTCAATGGTTCGCACCTATTTAGATTGGCTAGTCGAATTGCCATGGAATCGTAATACACAAGACGTTCTCGATGTAGATTCTGCTCGCACGATATTAGATGAAGATCATTATGATTTGAGTAAAGTGAAAGATCGAATTTTAGAATTTTTAGCTGTACGCAAATTGAAAAACAAAGAAATGCGTGGCCCGATCTTGTGTTTTGCTGGTCCCCCCGGAGTAGGTAAAACCTCTTTAGGTAAGAGTATTGCCCGTGCCATGGGTCGCGAATACTATAGATTATCGTTAGGTGGCGTAAAAGATGAAGCCGAAATTCGTGGTCACCGCCGTACCTATGTCGGCGCGATGCCCGGCAAAATCGTTCAAGCCTTGAAAGCCATTAAAACGAATAACCCCGTGATTGTTCTCGATGAGATCGACAAACTCGGTTCTGACTTTCGTGGTGACCCTAGTGCCGCCATGCTTGAAGTGCTAGACCCCGAGCAGAATTCGACATTTCGTGATAACTATTTGAATGTGGATTTTGATTTAAGCAACGTTTTGTTCATCGCTACGGCAAACGTGATTGAAAATATCCCGTCAGCTCTCCGCGATCGTATGGAGCTCATTAATATTTCGGGCTACACAGAAAACGATAAACTCATCATCGCTCGCAAGCATATTCTTGAAAAACAAATTTCACAAAATGGAATTACGCGACAGAATATCGAGTTCACCGACGAAGGCTTAAAATCTTTGATCGCGGGTTACACTCGTGAAGCTGGTGTACGTAATCTTGAACGTGAAATCGGCTCCGTTTGTCGTAAAGTAGCGAAGAAAT